>JADDPV010000034.1:4054-5479 GCA_016781705.1 Rubrobacter sp. | reverse complement strand
GAAAGATCATCTGCGGCCACACGCCGGGCTATGGCTTCCGCTACAACGAGACCCGAGACGGCTACGAGGTAGCGCCGCGGGATATGGCCGTGGTCCGGCAGATCTTCGAAATGATCGGCGGCGGGGGAGAGAACCTCTACGGCGCGGCGCGCGCCCTGGAACGCAGGGGCATTCCTTCCCCGTCTGGAAACCGGGCGTGGGCGAAGCCGACCATCAAGGGAATCGTCCTGGACGACACCTACCGAACGCTAGATTACGGGCAGATGCAGGACCTGGTTGTGGAAGGACACATGACGGCGGACGTGCTCTCCCGCCTCGACCGGGAGAAGCGCTACGGCATCTGGTGGTTCAACAGGGCGCACAAGACGCAAAAACGCGTGGCCGTGGACACGCCAAACGGCCGTGAGTATAGGATCCGCTCCAAGACCGTGGCACGCCCCCGAAGCGAATGGATAGCCGTGCCGGTACCGGACTGCGGCGTTCCGCCTGAGCTCGTGGACGCGGCGAGGGAGGCCGTCAAGGACAACCGCTCCCCGTCTTCCGCCGGCCGGCGCGTCTTCGATCTGTCGGGCGGCGTCTTTCACTGCGCCGCGTGCGGCCGAAGGATGGGAGGGACGAGCGTCCTGGACCCCAAGACGCAACGCAGGTACTTCTACTACGTGTGCTCGCGGCTCCGGAACGCAGACACGCACGGATGCAAGACGAAGATCCGGAGCGTCCGGGCCGACGTCCTGGAGCCTCGGATCTGGGAGTTCGTCTCCGGCCTGATACTGGAGCCCGGCAGATTGAGGCGCGGCCTCGAGGCCATGATAGAAGAAGAGGAGCGCGCCGGCCGCGGCGACCCGGACCGGGAGGCCAAGGTGTGGCACGAGAAGCTGCAAGAGGCCGAGCGGATGCGCAGCGGCTACCAGGACCTCGCCGCCAGAGGTCTGCTCACCTACGAGGAGCTCGGCGAGAAACTCGCCACCCTGGAAGAGACCCGCAGCGTAGCGCGGCAAGAGCTGGAGTCGCTGAAGGGTCGGAGTGAGCGGCTGGAGAGCTTGAGGCGCGACAGGGACGCGGTGCTGGAGGCCTACGCGAACGTGACCGTCGAGGCCCTGGAGGAGCTCACGCCGGAGGAGCGCAACAAGCTGTACAAGATCCTCAAGCTCCGGGTCGTCGTGAGGGACGACGGAACGCCGGAGGTGAGCGGAGTGGTCTGCGGCGATCTTGGGCTCGCCGGGGCGGAGTCTTTCGCGGAACGAAACGCTATGCCGGCGGCGTTGTCGGTGTAGACGGTCAGTTCGACCCGCGTAAGGCCGAGCCAATTATCCGCGAGGTCGAGCGCCGCACCCATCAGCGTAGTACCAACGCCCCTGCCCTGCCAGGCGTCGCGCACGGCCATCCCGATCCTGCCCGTGTGGCGCATCCTGGGACGGGAGAGGG
>JADDPV010000034.1:0-3946 GCA_016781705.1 Rubrobacter sp. | reverse complement strand
TTCCGCCAGCCGCTTTCGCCACGCCTCCGCAGACTGGAGGGGCAATTGCAGCGTGCCCGCTACGGCCTTCGGGCCGCTGAAGATGCGGTGCAACTCCTGGTAGTCGTCCGGCTCCGCGTGGCGGACGGTGATCTCCACGCTCTCTCCTTTCCGTGCTCACGACGAGCATACAAGAAGAGCCCCCGCCTGTGGCGACGGGGGCTCGGGGTAGTGCTTCGTGTATCGCGGCTACGTGGTGCGGGGCTCTTCGGCCGGGGTGGCCTCGCGGATCTCCTGCTCGATGTTGGTGATGCCGGTGTTGGCGCGGACCCGGATCTCATCGTAGGAGACCTGGAGGCCCTGCTCGCGCTCGCGCTCGGCGCCGCGACCGCCGAGGATCGTGCCGAGGTAGCAACCCAGGAAGCCCAAAGGCACGGAGACTAGGGCCGGGCTCTTGAGTGGGAAGATGTAGTCTATCGGGATGATCGGGGTGGCCGGTGGCGCGGGGTTGGGGCCGGTCAGCACGTTGGGGCTGATCATCACGAGGACCACGGCGGAGATCAGGCCGACGAGCATGCCCGTGACCGCCCCCGTGGTGTTGAACCGCTTCCAGAAGATCGTCAGCAGGATCACCGGCACGTTGGCGCTGGCGGCGACCGCGAAGGCTAGGGCGACCAGGAACGCCACGTTGAAGCTCTCTGCGGGTAGCGCCAGGAGTATCGCCGCGACGGAGATGCCGACCGCCGCGTAGCGCGCCGCCCTGAACTGTTCCTGCTCAGTCGCCTCCCCGCCGCGGATGACGTTGGTGTAGAAGTCGTGGGCGAAGGCGCTGGAGGCCGCGACGACGAGGCCGGCGACCACGGCGACGATCGTGGCGAATGCTACCGCCGAGATGAAGGCGAAGAAGATCGGACCGCCCAGGGCGTCGGCGAGCTGCGGGGCGGCGAGGTTGCCCGCCGCGTTCGCTTCGGCGATGGCGTCCTGGCCTACGACGAGCGCCGCGCCGTACCCGAGGATGGGGGTCAACAGGTAGAAGAGGCCGATGATCCAGGTGGCCGTGACGATCGAGGAGCGCGCCGTCTTGGCGTCAGGGACGGTGAGGAACCGGATCAGGATGTGCGGCAAGCCCGCCGTACCCAAGACGAGGGCGATGTTGAGCGAGATCACGTCGAGCCCGGCGATCAGGGTGCTCGGCGGCGGCGGGACCAGGGCCTCGCTCCCGATGTCGTTCTCCACCGCCGCGAACAGCGCGAGCGGGTTGAACCCGTAACGGGCGAGCACGAGGATGGAGAGCGTAACGGTGCCGGCGATCAAGAGCACCGCCTTGATGATCTGGATCCAGGTAGTCGCGACCATGCCGCCCGCCACGATGTACACCGTCATCAAGATGCCGATAACGATAACGGAGAGCCAGTACGGAAAACCCAAGAGCAGCCCGATGAGCGCCCCGGAGCCGTTGAGCTGCGCGATCATATAAAACATGCTTATCGCTATCGTGCTCAACGCCGCCACCGACCGGACGCTGCTCGTGTTGAACCGGCTGGCGAGCATGTCCGCCAGGGTGTACTTGCCCATGTTCCGCAACGGCTCGGCCACCAGCAAAAGCACCACGAGGTAAGCCACCAGGAAGCCTATGGAGAGGTAGAAGCCGGAGAAGCCGGTAAGGGCGATGGCCCCGGCGATGCCGAGGAAAGAGGCGGCCGAGAGATAGTCGCCCGAGATGGCGAGGCCGTTCTGCCAGCCCTTGATCTCCCCGCCGGCCACGTAGTGGTGGCTCGTGTCCGTGTTCTGGCGCGCCGCCCAGGCCGTGATGCCGAGCGTCAGCGCGATGATCGCGACAAAGAAGATGATCGCTATTACTTGATCGCTCATGCTAACGCGCCCCCTCGGCCTCGCCCGCGGCCTCTTGCCGCGCCCGGTCCACCAGGCTATCCCACCTGTTCGCCCGGCTGACGTAGAGGTGCATCAGGATCCAGGTCATCGCGAACTGGGCGAACGCATAGACGTAAGCCAGCGTTAGCGGACCGACCACCCTCACGTTGAGCACGGTCGTAAACGCCGCGAGAAACGGAAGCCCGAAGTAGAACACCATGAAGAATATGGTCGCGGGTATGATGAATGCTCTCTTGGCCCTCACCAGCTCCTTGAAAGCCGAGGTTCGCTCGACGCGCACCCACTCGTTGTCACTCTGCACGAGGCTCCTTTCGCACTCTCTCCCAATCGATTTGGCACTATATTGCAAGTTTCGTATACAGTCAAACGTATGCAGTTGGGCGTATACGAATGTGGAGTAAGCGGGCAAACGAAAGCCCTCTGGTCGGAAGAACCGGAGGGCTTTCAGCGCTAGGAGAGTTTACGCCCTCGCGCCTTCGGCTTGCGGAGCCTCGTCCGTCCTCTTCGGAGGTCGGACGATGAACGGGAGTATGGAGCTGACCAGCAGCATCCCGGCGATGATGTAGAAGGCGCCCGTGTAGCCACCGGTGGTATCGATGATGTACGAGATCAGGATCGGCCCCAGCACGCCGCCGAAGCCCCAGGCGGTGATCATGAGCCCGTAGATCTTGCCGACGTTCGCCGCGCCGAAGTAGTCGGCGTTGAAGGCCGGCATCGTCCCGAAGCCGCCGCCGTAGCAGGAGACTATGATGATGCACAGCAAGGCCAGCAGGAAGAAGGAGGCGGTGCCGACGGTGGGTATCAGGAAGAAAAGGACCGCCTGCAAGAGGTACATCGTGAGAAAGACCCACTTGCGGCCGATAGTGTCAGAGAGCCAGGCCCACAGGAAGCGTCCGGCCCCGTTGCCGATGGAGATGATGATCACCAGGGACGCTGCCACGGCCGGGGAGACCCCGCCCAGCTCCTGCGCTATCGGGTCGGCCTCGACGATGATCGCGATGCCGGCTGAGACGTTGAGGAAGAGCATCGCCCACAGCACGTACCACTGCCAGGTCTTGAGCGCGCCACCGAGCTCGAAGTCCACCCCCGAGCGGTCGCTGCTCTCGTTGGTGTCGGGCTCCCAGCCCTCCGGTCTCCAGCCCTCAGGTGGGTTCTTCATAAAGAACGCCGCGCCCACGACCATGACCAGGTAGATGATCCCTAGGATGGCGAACGTCGAGAACACCCCGATACTGAAGACGAGTTGCTTGGCTATCGGGGCGGTCAACACCGCCCCGGCCCCGAAGCCGGCCACGGCGAGGCCGGTGATGAAACCTCGTCTGTCGGGGAACCACTTGATCAGGGTCGCCAGCGGCACGATGTAGCCGAGCCCGATACCGATGCCCGCCATCAACCCGTAGGTCAGATAGAGGATGAAGATGCTGGGGCTTGCAAAGCTCGCAAGGAAGATCCCGAGCCCATAGAGGACGCCCGACGTGAGCGCCACGATGCGTGGTCCGGAGCGCC
Organism: Rubrobacter sp.; assembly: GCA_016781705.1. GTDB lineage: Bacteria > Actinomycetota > Rubrobacteria > Rubrobacterales > Rubrobacteraceae > Rubrobacter_F. The sequence goes on along the minus strand of JADDPV010000034.1, from coordinate 568 downwards.
CCATCCACAGACCGCCGAAAAAGGCCGCAAACCCGAGCGAGAGGATCGCGATGCTGAACGTCGTGTTGACCGCAGAGACCGAGGTACCTGCCCCGTAGGCTTCCGCGAGCGGTACCCGGAACACGCTCCAGGCGTAGACCGCGCCGAGGGCGATCTGCATGACGATTCCAGCTACCGCGATAATCCACCGGTTCGTGACGTTCTGGTCGGCTGCTTGGCTTGCCATCTGACTCCTCCCTTGTAAAGTTGCCTCCAGAAAAAGGCTCCGGCAGACTCCAGAGCCAGCGTACCTCTACGACAATCCTTACGTACCCCCTATAGCCCCGGTACCGCCCAACACAATTCTTACCCTATCCGGGGCGAATCCTAGCAGACCCCGCGTATACATTGAATCGCCCTTCTCGCAAGAAGCCGACGAGCGTCATTCCGAACTCTTTCGCGACGTCCACCGCGAGGCTGCTCGGGGCCGAGATGGCGCACACGACGGGCGCGCCCGCCGTCAGGCACTTCTGCAGGATCTCGAAGCTGCTCCGCCCGCTCACCATAACGACGTGTTCCGAGAGCGGCA
>JADDPV010000036.1 GCA_016781705.1 Rubrobacter sp. | reverse complement strand
CGGGGTGATAGCCGACGAGACCAAGGCCGCGCTCTCAGAACTCAAGCCCAAGCTGCTCAAGCTCCTTACGTGGGAGCGCCGGAAGCTCGAAGAGGCTAACAAGCGCGGCTTGATAATCCGTTGGTCCGAGCATCCGACGTGGATAAAGCTGCACGACCCGACTACCGGCGAGTGGCACAAGGTCAGGGCGTCGGAGTGCTTGCCCGGTGTAGTAGAGACCGCCAACAAGTACCGGAAGAAGGGAGGTGCGGCGTGAGCGTTTACGGGGCTAGCCCCACAAAGCGCCCCCGCCGCACCCAGGCCGAGCTGGAGGCCCTCGACTTCGCTCTCGCCGAGATCGTCGCGGAGATAGAGCCCGCCACCGTGCGCCAGGTGTTCTATCAGGGCGTCGTCAGAGGCCTCGTGCCCAAAGACGAGTCGAAAGGCTACAAGCTCGTGCAGAGGCGCCTCGTGAAGCTGAGGGAGCGCGGGGAGATTCCCTACGGGTGGATAACCGACAACGTCCGCGTCGTCCGCGGCTACTCCCGCTACGGGAGCCCCGACGACTACGCGCAGGTGGCGGCCGAGTTCTACCGCCGCGACTACTGGGCCGACTCCCCGGTGAGCGTCGAGGTGTGGCTCGAAAAGGACGCCCTAGCCGGAGTCCTGGTCCCCACGGTGGTCGAGGAGTGCGGCCTCGACCTTCATGTCACCCGCGGATACGCGAGCGTCTCCTACCTCCAGAGCGCCGCCGACTTCATCAAGCGCGACGGCCGCCCCACCCACGTCTACCTGCTTACCGACTTCGACCCTTCTGGCTTGGGGATCGCCGACACCGTGGCCGCCGAGCTCGTGCGACGCTCCTACCCCGTCGAGGTCCTCGTGGAGCGCCTCGCGGTGGATCGGGCGCAAATAGACGAGTGGGATCTCCCAACCCGTCCCACGAAGGCGACCGACTCGCGGGCCGCGAAGTTCACCCGCGAGCACGGTACGGGCTCCGTCGAGCTCGACGCCATCCCGCCGGCGACATTGCGCGGACTGGTGCAGGGGAGCATAGAAAAGCACATGGACCCGGAGAGGTTGCGGGTAATGAGGCTGGCCGAACGACAGGAGCGCGACCTGCTGAGGAACGTCTGGGGAGGCACCGCGTGAGCAGGGGCGTCGGGCTGACGCAAGGGCGGGTGCTCGTCGTCCTGTCGAGGAAGATAGACGGCGAGTTCGCGGCCCTGGAGACCTCCTACCTCAAGGAGCTGGCCGGCGGAAACCGCTCGAACCTCCGGTGTGCTATCAGAAGCCTCGTGCGCCGGGGTTTGGACAGAGAGCGCGGGCACGACGGGCGACGCTACTGCGCTCTGACCTTCAGGGGCTTCGTGGCCGCCGTCCCGCTCTATCCCGCCACGCCCGCCGACCTGCTCGCGGCCGTGCTCGAAGAGTTGTTCCGTCCCGCTGCGTTCTCGCTTAACGACCATGACCCCATGAACGCGGAGGATCTACCGGAAGGAGAGGCATGAACAAGAAGGGCGGCCCCGCAACCGAAGGGGGTAAGGAGGTGGCGCGCTGGAACGCCACCCGCCACGGCATGCGCTCCCTGGCCCCCGTGGTTCCGGGCATCGAGGCGCAGGAAGATTGGGAGCGGCATCTATCCGGCACTCTGGAGAGCCTCGCGCCGGAGGGGCACCTTGAGACCGTGCTCGCCGAGAGGGTCGCGCTCCTTTCTTGGAGGCTGCACCGCGTCACCCGCTACGAGACGGAGACCGTCGCCATCTCCCAGGAAAGGGTGGTCGAGGACCTTCGGGATAGACGCCGCTTCGAGTCCGGTGCGCGCGGGCCCATCCATCCCGAAGACGTGATGGAAGCCCCGAAGGAAGCTCGCCGGACGGAGCGTCTCCTGAAGGGGTTCTCGGACTACCCCGACGACAAGAAGCTCTCCGGCACGGACGCGGACGCCGTCCTGTGGGCCGTGGCAGGAAGGGTCGACGACGAGGCGGACCTCGAAGGGCTTACCCTCCCCGGCGTGCCGGAGTGGGCCGGGCTCTACGGGGATACCGCCGAGTGGGACGGCTGGAGCGCCGGATTAGTTAGGCAGAGCCTCTCGCTCATCGCTTCCATTGCCGGCGAGGATCTCGAAGGGTTGATGGAGGGAGCGAGGGAGAAAGCCCGGCTGGACGCGATCTCCGCCAAGCACGAGGCCGAGAGGGTGGAAGGACAACTCTCGAACATGCGCCGAGAGCGACTTTTGCCGGATGACAGGACGCTGGAGAAGGTTTCCCGCTACGAGGCTCACCTCTCCCGCCTGCTCTACAAGACGATGCACGAACTCGAGGCCCTGCAAACGAGGCGCCAGGGAGGGCCCGCCCCGCTCGCCCACCTGGACGTGGATGGGTTGCCGGACGGGGGGCTCCCGACGGGGGAGTAGAAACTGCCGAACGAACCTCCTGGTGAACCCTTAGCCGGTCTTCCGCTTCAGCTTCTCCAGCCACGCCGTCATGCCGGCGAGCTGCTTCATCTCCGCCTCGTGGTGCTCTCGCCAGAGCCGCTCGTAGGTCCGCCAGTGCATCCCCTTTGGCCTCTCGGGGAACGGCTCCGTCATGTTCGCGCTGCCGCCGAGCCTCTCCCTGATCTTCTGCGCCCTTCTCAGCGCCCGGTGCGTCCCGTTCTCGCGCCGGCTCTCGTAGGAGAGGTCGTAGCAGTGCCGGCAGAGGAAGTAGCGCCCCGGCCCGTAGAGGACGGCCACCCTCCGGGCGCACCCTACGCCCGGGCACAGGAACCACGGCCTTTCCCCGCCGAAGTTGCACGGCGTCCACTCCAGGGGCACGACCTCCCTCACGTCTTCCCACTCATTACCGATCCCGCGCCGGTGGCGGTAGGAGAGGACCACCCACTCCGGTAGGTCTCCGAAGTTCCCTTCCACCATGCCCCCGATCGAGCCCGTCTCCCTCCCCGCCCGCGACCAGCGAAGGGAGAACGAGTGCCCCGCCTTCAGTAACCCCTCGCGACGGAGGTAGCGCACGTCGAGGCTTTGTGTCTCCCCGGTCGTGGCCTTCTTGTCGAAGCGGTACCAGTTGCCGGATCCCAGGCCGCCCAAAATTCTTCTCCCGTCTTTTAGCCGAAATCATAAGGCAAGTTGCAAACGGTGACGCCTCGCATGAGGTTTGTTTCGCGGACGACGGACGAAAGCTTTCGCACAGAAGCCCCCAGAAAAGGCGACGTACCCGCGCGTCACGCGCAGCGCTTCGAGCTCCTGTTTCGTCGGCTCCCCTTACCCTACTCAGAACTGGCTCTCGCAGCCCGAGCCGTCCCCGTCGGCGTCTAGGCCGTGCGGGTCGCCGGCTGCGATGCTCTCCCGCACCTCGGCGAGGCTTCCGAAGTCCTTGCAGTCCAGGTCTCCACCCACCGGAGGACCCGCAGGCACCGCAGGCACCGCCGGGACGTCCGGAGAGGGCGCGGGCGTGGGCGCCGCGGGCACCTCGTACTGAGCGGGCTCCGGCGCTAGCGGCGTGCACCCGTCGGCGCCGATCCCGTTGCCCCGGTCCGTCAGCAGGGCGAGTTGGTCGGCGCCCAACGACCAGAGCCCGAGCCTCGCGTTCCTCGCCTGCTCTTGCGCTGCGGCGAACCGGTTCGCGTACCTGGTGTTCGGTGGGTAGGGGTAGGCTTGGGCGTAGCCACCCTCCACGAGGCCCTCGTTGAACATCTCGCCGCCCCGGGGGTAGACGTAGGCGAGGAGCCGACCGTACCGGTCGGTCTTTTCGACGTCGAACTCGAGCTCGACCTGCTGGCCCGATAACGTGGCCTCGGCGTAGGAAGAGGCCTCGGGCCCGTAGGGCTGCGGCGCACAGCCGGGCTCCTTCGTCTCCGGCGTGTCCACGCCTATGAGCCTGATGTCGGTGATGCCGTCGATCGCCGGCGAGATCTCGATGGTGTCGCCGTCCACGACCCTCGCTACCGTAGCGGTCGCGTCGTAGGAGGGTTCGGCCGGCGCGGGAGCCGGCGGGGGAGCCGGTTCGGGCTCTAGCTTAGACTCCGGTTCGGGTACGGGCTCGGGGTTCGCGGCCGCGACCTCCTTACGCGTCGGCTCCGGCTTTGCCTCCGCCGTGGTCTCGGCGGGCTTCGGTTCCTCTCGCGGCTCGGTCGTCTTTTCCTCGGCGGGTTTCGGCTCCTCGCGTGGTTCGGCCGGTTCCTTCTCGGCAACCGACGGGGCGGGCGTCGTCGAAGGCTGCGAGCTGCCGTAGAGGGCCGCAGAGGCGCCAGAGAATGCCAAGAGCGCCGCGAACGAGGCCAGCGCCGCAAGGCCCCAAGTGCGGGAAGGTATTCTCCTCGTCGTCACGGAGAACAGCAGCACGAGGATGCACCCGGCGAGCGCGATAGCGGCGAGGAGTACCATCAGAGGGCTGAGCACGACGCCCACCCCCAGGATCAGCAGCGCAAGCACGACCTTGACCGGCGCAGAAAGCGCCCTGAAACGGCCCCACAAACTCCCCATGCACATCCCTCTCCGTCGCACGAACCCACGCGCAAGCATAGCGGCACACTTGCACCCGCGCTACGCTACCGGCGCCTCTGCCCTGGGATAGGCACGGACAGGGGCGGAGGATTTTGCGTCCCTTCTTCTATCCGTCGCTTGAGTCGTTTAGCAGCGGGCCGAGGCCCTCCCTGCCCAACGTCGCGTGCTGCTCGATCAGGCGCAGGCATGCCGAGGCGTCCTCGAACCTGCCCTGCTTCAAGTGCTCCTTTGCCAGCTCGGCGAGCTCGGCTATGTCGGAGACGTGGGCGCGGGTCTTTCGCAGCGCTTCTAGCTCCCGGTCCACGGGTTTACCGATTACTCACGGCTACTCGCAAGCTACCCCGTCCTCGTCTCTGCCGCGCGAGCTTCAAGATAAATTCGTAAGAGGGAGCTAGCGGTACAGATCAACATGGCGAAGAAGCAGATCAACACGGCAGTGTAACTTCTAGCCATGCTAGCTTAGTTTGTCATCCAAGCGCCACGAAGTGGGGCTTTCGCTCCACTGCGGCTGCCTCTAGGGGATGATAGTGGCTGAACATTGCTCGTGAGTTCGAGTGCATTACTACCGAGATGCAGTTGGGTCCGATGTAATTGCCATACTTGGGATGGGTAGATGCACGCTGGATAACCTCGGCCAAAATATTAGCCGAGGTCTTAGCCTCTGACTGTTGCCCTTGGTCTATCCTCCTCAGCGTCCTCATAACACTGGTAAGCATTTCCTTGGACTCCTTTGCATGTTTGTCGTCGCCGAGGAGGGCGAGGCGTTCCCCGTTTAGCACGTACACGGGTTCGGCATCTCGCCGCGTTGATCCACTGCTCGGTAAGGCAGCGTGCAGCGCGAAGGCGTCGAGGTGAAACTGGTCCGCAACCCTTATGGGCTCCCCCAATTCCCACCGCTCTACGTTAGAGACAGTCACTAGGAACGGCAGACTAAAGATTTTTTGCCCTTCGAGATCGTGCTGAAATCCCGCTAACGGTACTTTGTTAAATAGAGAAGATCGTGCCACAATGGCGGCGGAG
>JADDPV010000057.1 GCA_016781705.1 Rubrobacter sp. | reverse complement strand
GATTCGGCGGCCTTCTCCATCGCCCGCTTCGCTCGCTCGATCTCACGCAGCCCCGCCCTGACGAACCCCCGGATGGCCGCCCGGTAGGCGGGCCAGTCCCTTGCGAGGTAAGCGGCGTCGATCTCGTCCTGGTGGGCGTCGAGGACGGCGCCCGGGTCCGCCCCCTCGACGTGGCGCTCGACCGCGACGTAGCGCAGGGCGTCGCCCAGGAGGACGCCGTAGAGAAGGTCCTCGCGGGAGGCGCGGATCGCCTCCCGCAGCTCGGGGGTCAGGCGGCTGGCGGGCTCCGCTGCGAGCCCGCCAGCCTTCGTCACGGCGAGCCTGACCCCCAGGGCGCGGGCGGCGAGGCGGACGCCCCGGGAGTCCATCAGAACACCTCCACGTCGTCGCCGGGCTTGCGCTGGGAAGGGTCGAGGGGGGCGGAGACCGATTCCTCCCGTCCCAGGACGCCGACCGCGCGGATCACCGCCGCCTCCCAGTCGTCCACGTCGTCGTGGCGACGCCCCAGGTAGTGCATCACCGACCGGACCACCTGCTCGAACGGCACCCCGTTCGCCTTGTGGTGCGAGAGCGCCTTGCGGGGTCCGTTGCCGTGTCTCAACGCCTCCAGAGCCTTGCGGTCGTACTCATCCTCGAGGGATGTGCCGGGCGGTGTAACACCTGTAACCCCCTTAAGGGGGGTGTTACAGGGTGTTACACCCTCCGCCGCGGTGTAACATCCGCCGATGTTACGCCGTGTTACACCGTGTGACACGTCTCCGTTATTCCCCATATCCAAGCGGGATTCGGATGTAACATCGCTACCGACTGGTGGTGTTACACCTCTCCCTTCGTTGTCCGGTCCCGGTGTAACATCGAGGCCCGGTTGTCCGGGGTCCGGCGTTACACTTTCGCGCCCCCCGTCCGGGTCGTTCGTGGGGTAATAGCGCTGCCCCTCCTGACGGACGTAGCCGCCCCCGATGAGGGAGTCCTTGACCCTGTAGACGGCCTGGCGCTGGAGCTTGGCGGCCTTCGCCCACTCGCTGGCGTTGGCCCCGGTCAGCGCGAACCTCTCCCTGAGGACGTCCAGGAGCTTGCGTGCGTTCGGCGTGAGCCCGCCCGTGGGGTTCGGGTCCTCGATCGTCCCGGCGCTGCGCTCGAACACCAGCTTGCCGTCCTCCGTGCCGCCGACCGAGAAGGTCACCGAGGGGGACAGCCAGGCGTCGCGGTCCTTCTCGCGGTGCAGGGCGATCTCCCCCACGGTGGTCCGGTCGAAGTCCTGCGTCTTGTAGAGCTGCCACTGCACATCGGCCTCGTCTCGCTTCCTCGACGCCCCGCGCGCCCTGCTCCCCTCGTGCGGCACGTGGTCGAGGAGGACCACGGCGATCCCCAGCGCCCGCGGCGTCTGCGTGTAAGCCGAGCACCAGGTCTGTATGTCCGTGTTCTCGTTCTCGTTCAGGCCGGCGCTCGCGAGGAAGGAGATCCAGGAGTCGAACACGATCAGGCTCGGCTCGACCACCTCGAGGAACTCCCGGTAGTGGTGCCTGCCCTCGGCGGTCAACGGGAGGTCCTGGAACGGAACGTAGAACAGGTTCTCGTCCACCTTGGCGGGGTCCGCGCCCATGTCCTGCAGGCGCTCGCTGACGGTCCTGCGGCCGTTCTCGTCGTCGAAGTACGCGACGCGCTCCCCGGCCTCGATGCGCCTCTTGGCCAGCCACAGGGCGAGCATCGTCTTGCCCCGGCCCCCGGCGGCGAACACGTGGTGGACCTTGCCTTTGAGCAGGATCCCCGGCTCCAGCTCCTCGGGGGGCTCGACGCCGTTCACCATCGCGTCCCCGAGCAACACCCGGCCCGCGAGCAGCGGGTTGGCGGCCGCCCCGCTTCCCGCGTGGCCGTTGCGGGACGGCTCCCCGAGCCCCAGGGCGCGGTACGCCTCGTCGAATCCCTTCGTCGGGCGGCTCACCGTCCCGCCCTCCAGCCGGCCCAGGCGTCGGCGAGGGGAAAGAGGTCTGCGAACACTCTTCGGGCCTCCTCCTCGCGCTCGTCGGGGTCCTCGATCGCCTCCAGGTCCTCGCGGAACATGCGAAAAAGCCGCCTCTGATAGAGCCGCGCCCGGACCTCCCGCAGGGCGTCGCGGCGGCGCCCCTTCTCGATGGACCACGCGTGCCATCGCTCGGAGCGGCGGGGGGGCTCGACGCCGTAGAGCCCCGCGAGGTCGATCAGGGCGGCCTTGAAGTCGAAATAACCCTTCGACCTCATCCACAGATCGATCACGTCTCCGCCCTCGTTACAGTTGTAGCAGTGAAAGCGCCCCTGTTCGGGGTAGACGGCGAACGCCTCCCGGTTGCGGCCTCCGTGCACCGGGCAGTGCCCGCGCAGCCCCTTCCCCGACCGGCGGAGCTCGGCCCCGAGGTCGTTAGCCAGCTTCTCGACCGGCACGGCCTCCTTGACGGCGTCGGACAGCCGCTTCTCCCCGTAGGGCCTGGGGTTCTCGTAGATCCCCTCGGGCGGGGCTCCGCCGCTAGCGGGGGATGCAGTCGTTTCGATCATCGGGTACAATCTCCTTTATCGGGTGTCGTTTTTGGGGTCCCTCCGCTGGCAGGCGTGGGCCCCTTTTTTTCTGCTCGCGCGGCCCCTAGCCCGTGGCGTCCGCGCGGTCGGCGGGGGTCCCCCGGTCGCCCAGGCGTCCGGCGATGCGCCTCTCGCGCTCGGCGAGGAGCTCCATCTCCTCCTCGATTGTCCGGGCCTCGGCCCTCCGCGCGGCCATGATCCTCCCCGTCACCTCGAGGGCCAGGAGCGCGAGGTCCGCGATCTCCTCCTCGGGCGCCCCGCTCCGCTCGGCCTCGCGGATCGCCTCCTCCATCTCCGCGACGAGCCTGGTGCCCGCGAACTTCAGGGCGTCCTCGCGCGCGACCTTCTCCGCCCGCCGCTCGAACTCGCGGATCTTCTCGGAGAGCCCCGGCGCCGCTACCGCGCGGGCGCCGGGGCTGGGGCTTTTCCCGGCGCCTCGGCCGCCCCCCCGGACAGCGCCCTCAGGTCGCCTCTCAAAAGGTCGGAAACCTCCAGGCCCAGGGCCTTCGCCAGCCGCCTGAGCGTCACCGGGCGGGGGGTCTGCTCCCCGCGCTCGAGCTTGGAGATCGTGTCCTTCGTGACGCCCCCCCGGCGCCCCCCCGAAGCGGCGCGCGACTCCTTCGTCTTGTCGGCCAGCATCTGCTGAGACCACCCCTTCAGAAGCCGCGCCTCCCGGATATGCTCGCCCGCACGTTCCCTAACGTCCACTCTCGCCTCCATCGTTGCTTTTCGCGGATTATATCGTGGTTGCGGCCGCATAATAGCGCGGGGGACGCCGCCGTGCGAACTTCAGAGAAAAGCCCATACATAAGCGGCAAAAGGGCGTATTAAAGGGTGTAATAGCTATATAATAAGGGGGTAAACAGAGAAGCCCCCGCGGGAGGGTCCAAGCTCCCCGGAGGCGCGGCCACCGAGACCCAAGGAGGAACGGTGACGGAACAAAGGGTACCGCGACGCGCGCATCAAGCGCGCCCCCCGAAAGAAGAAGGCCCCGGCTACGACGCCCTGGCGGCGAGGATCGAGGCGGAGGTCGAGCGGCTCAGGGCGAAGCGCCCCGCCCTCGGCGAGCGCATAGGTCGCGCCGAGCACATCCTGGTGACGCACCTCGCCTGCCCCCGCCAGCGCGTGATCCGCGTCCGCGTTCGTCAAGGACGCCCCCGGTTCCTCGTGAAAGGCTCCGGGGGTGCCGTCTACAGCGTGGACCCCTCGGATTGGTCGTGCTCGTGCCCCGACCATCACCGCCGGGACGCGACCTGCAAACACGCCATCGCCTGCTACGTCCTGATGCGGGCGTCGCGGCCGGCCCCAAAGGGCCTCCGGTGCGAGGCCTGCGGGGACCGCTTCCCCCGGCGGGTCATGGTCGAGGTCCGGGAGTCGCTGACCTACCACGAGGGCGACCTCTTGTGCACGCCCTGCTGGATCGACTCGGACGCCGAGGTCCTGTAGTGGGCCGCGCCTTCGAGCTGGGCCGGATCGTCGCCACCCCGGGAGCCATCGAGCTCCTGGGGGCCGCCGGCACGGACCCCACGGAGCTGCTGAGGAGGCACCACGGCGGCGACTGGGGCGAGGTGGACGCCCACGACCGCCGCGCCAACGACGCCGCCCTCCGGCACGGGACGCGGCTCCTGTCGTCATATACGCTGCCGGGCGGGGAGAAGGTCTGGATCATCACGGAGGCCGACAGGTCCTCGACGTGCTTGCTCCTGCCCGAGGAGTACTAGCGGGGGCGCAGTAGCCGGAGAGGGCCGGGGCTGCCAGGCGTCTCCCGGCCCCTTAGCTTGAGGAGGTTTAGGTGACAAGTCGGACAAGTCGGACAAAGAAGAAGCCGGGCGATAAGGGGTACAGGCGGACCAGGGCGGACGTAGAGGCTGTAAAGGCGGCGGCCCACGAGGAGCTTGAGGCCGGCCACCCGATGACCCTGCGCCAGATCCACTACCGCCTGGTGTCGCGGCCGGACGTCTACTACAGGAACACCGTCAGCGATTACGGCAGCCTGTCGGAGTGGCTGCGGGATGCCCGGCTTGACGGCTCGATCCCTTGGGAGTGGATGGAGGATCGCCTCCGCGTCCCCCGGCGGCCCCCGATGTGGGACGACCTCCCCAGCTTCATAGGCGCCGTGCGGCGCTCCTACAGGCGCGACGTGTGGCAGGACCAGCCCGGCTACCTTGAGGTGTGGCTGGAGAAGGACGCCCTGTCGGGGATCTTCGAGGCCGCGCTTCGTCCCTACGGGGTCACGCTCAACGTCGGCCGCGGATTCGACGGATGGTCCTCGGTGAAGAACGCGGCCGACCGCTATGGGGACGGGGCGGGGGTTACGGTGCTCTACTTCGGGGACTTCGACCCTTCCGGCGAGGACATGGTGCGTTCCCTGCGCGAGCGCCTGGCACACCCCGACCTTCCGGGCGGCGACTCCTTGCCCGAGATCGTCAAGTGCGCCCTGACCTTCGAGGACATAGAGCGCTACGACCTCCCGCCCGACTTCACCAAGACCACGGACTCCCGGCGAGATGCTTTCGTCGCGCTGTATGGCGACGTGGCCGTGGAGCTCGACGCCTTGCCCGTGGACGTGTTGCGGCGTCGGCTGATCCGCGAAGTCGCGGCTAGGATGGATCTCGACGCCTTGGCCGAGACGAGGGAGAGGCAGGCGTCCGATCAGGGGCGCCTCGACGAGTTGCTAGACGGGCTGGAGGATTAGCGCCGCATCACCCGGCCAGGTCCTTTGGGGCCCGGCAGAGAGAGGAGGAGCGATGGCTGACGACCGCGACCCCGGGCGCGAGCCCACGCCGGACGGCTACTTCGGGTGGCCGGAGGGCCAAGACTCCGTGCAGTTCCTCGACGAGGACGGCAAGCCCATGACCCGGGAGGAGTGGGACGAGATCATGGCCGAGAAGGCCCGGAAGAGGAAGGCCAGGGGGAAGGAGGGCGAGGGGAACCGCACGACCTAGCGGTA
>JADDPV010000170.1 GCA_016781705.1 Rubrobacter sp. | reverse complement strand
CATGGGCGTCACCAGGATATGTACCTGGACGACACACATAAAGGTAGGGAGGGTTCTACGTGGTGCGCTTTCGGGATCGTGCATACCCCGGTCCCATGGGGACGCCGGATGGTCCATAACCCCGTCCTGACCGTCCAGGTCGACCACTACATCCAGGGGCCCGGCATAAATATTCGACTCCTTGATCGTCGTGCTTGAGGGTTCGACCGCCGTGACGGCCCTAAACCTTCGTGATCACCTTCCCCCGTACCCACCCCCCTCGGAGGTCCTACGGGCCCTGAGAGCCCTCTGAGGGTCTCCCTGACGACCGCGGACCGGTTGCCCCGAGCCTGCCCCTGGCACCTCGCAGCTATGTGGCCAGGTACATCGCTGAGGACTCCTCTGGCCGGGCGTGGAGATAGCGCCCCGTGGTCGCAACCGAGGCGTGGCCCAGGGTCGCCTTGACCAGGTGGATCTTGGCGCCCCGATCAAGGGCGTGGCTCGCGTGGGCGTGCCTCATCCAGTGGGGGGAGACCTCCCCCTTCACGCCCGCCCTCCGGGCCGCGGCCTTCACGATCCTCTCGGCCTGCCTGGGCGTGATGGCCCTCCTCTTCCCGTCCTGTCCCCTCTTGCGGGACCGGAAGACGGGCGCGTCGGGATCGTCCTGGTCGGCGAGGGCCAGGAGCTCGGAGAAGACGCCCTCGGGCAGGAGGACCGCCCGGCTCTTCTCCCCCTTGCCAAACAAGGAGACCTGCCCGCCCCCTTCCCTCTCCTTGAGGTCCCGCGTCCTCAAGGAGACGGCCTCGGCGACCCTCAAGCCCCCGACGTAGAGGAGCTTGAGGAGGGCCCAGTCCCTCTCGTTCGCGGTCAGGGCGATCATCGAGTGGACCTCGGGGTCATCGTATGAAAACGGGAGAATTGTACGGCAGCGGAGCTCCGCGGCGTTAGAATCCAATACACCCAGTGATCATTACACATGGGCGATGTGAATCAAGCTATCAATGTGCCAAGGTCCTGCGGCTGGGGTGCAAGGCCTTCATCTACCAGGGCACATGTTCTTCACCAAGCTCCAAGGTAGCCGACCGCACCCAGGCCATAATCCGCGCCCGAGAAGTCGGTCTCGGACGCGATGGCGGTTAGGCTAGACCGTAAGCGTCACCTTCCGGTAGTACGACAAGCTTCATCACTCCTCTCACAGAGCCGATCCATGTCTCCCAGCGCAGAGATCCCCGGTCTTTCGGCCGCCGACGATGAGCACGCCCCGATGTCCCGCCGATGTCCTAACCACAAGGGGACAGAGTTCGGGACACTAGGCTCATGACGGTGGGACGCCATGCCTCGTAGAGTCTCTTCAGCAAGGCAAACGAACGAAGAAAGGAGCTTGCTAATGTCGTCTTCGGACTTGATCCGGTGGGGAGGGCCCACCACGATGTTGGGCGGGGCGCTAATCGTCATCACCAACCTGATGAGCCCGTTCATCGTCGACTTCGATAACCTAAGCGGGAGCACAGCCACCAGTGCGTACGCCCTCTACCACGCGCTGTTGATGCTCGCCACGCTGCTGCTCTTGGAGGGGATACCCGGGTTGCAAGCGCGCCAGTCGGAGGCGGCGGGTCGCCTTGGTTGGGCGGGTTTCCTGGTTGCCTTCGTGGGCACGGCGCTGCTGATGGCCCATTTCTGGGGCCAGGCCTTCATCGCGCCCGCCGTGGCGGTCGAGGCCCCCGAGCTCATCGATGAGCCGACGGCGCTGCTGATGGCAGAATTCATGCTGCCCTTCTTGCTCTTTACATTGGGCTGGGTGCTGTTCGGCATGTCCATGCTGCGCGCCCGGGTCTACCCCCGAGTGGCCGCCGGCCTTCTCATCGTCGGCGCGATCATACCCATCGTTGGCCAGTTGGCCGGCTCCGCTCTTGTCCTGGGCGTGGCCCTGACCTGGCTGGGTTACGCGCTCTGGTCGGGAAAGTGCCGAGCCGGCCAAGCAAACCGCGCCGGTGAGGTAATCGAGGGAACGGAGTAGAATTCGGTGCGAGCTAACGGGTCCCGGCTACGGCCGGACCCGCGGAAGGACCAGGGGTGGTCTACGAGAAGGCATCCACACGGACGTTGAGTACGCGCGCCGCGCCGCGGCTAGCCTGGTCCGTGTGGATGCTCTCCGTTGCGCTGGCGGCGCTCGGCGCCCTGCTTCTCACGCGAATCGTTCTGTGGCCGACCCAGTCAGCTCCCCCTATGCGACCAACGTGGTCGTCGCCGCCCTCGGGTTTTCGACCGTTGGCGCCCTCGTGGCCTCGTGCCGACCGGAGAACCCTATAGGCTGGCTGCTGACCGTCGCGGGGCTTCTCTTCGGCCTGACCGCGTTCGCGAGCGAGTACAGCGCTTATGTGCTCTTCACGGACCGCGTCTCCTTACCTGGAGGAGTGGTGATGGCCTGGCTCTTCTCCTGGCTGTGGGTGCCCAGTGGTTCTCTGATAATGTTCGCGATCCTTCTCTTCCCCCACGGGCGCCCGTCGTCCACCCTCTGGCGTGTTGCGATCTGGCTCGCCGCCTACGACGTTTGCCTGTCGGCGGCTTCGTTAGCTTTCATGCCGGGTCCGCTCTGGGGTCTTCCTTCGAATTTCCCCCCGGTCGAGAACCCGTTTGGCATCGAGGGCACCGCAGCGCTCTTGAGCACAACCGGCTCCGTCTCGACCTTCCTCTTAGGGGTATTCGCCCTGTCGGCCGCAGTCGCTCTCTTTGTGCGGTTGTTCCGTTCGAGCGGAGAAGAGCGCCAGCAGCTCAAGTGGGTGGCCTACGCCGTAGCGGTGCTCACGGTAGGCATCATCATCTCGTCCATCTCCGAAGCGGCAGGGGAATCCCTGCTCAGCCGGATACCCGTACTGGTTGGTTTCCTGACGGTGCCCGTCGCCATCGGCATCGCCGTCCTCAAGTACCGCCTCTACGACATCGACCTCCTCATCAACCGCACCCTCGTCTACGGTGTGCTCACGGTGTGCGTCGTAGGGCTCTACGTGCTGGTCGTCGGCTACCTGGGCGCGATGTTCCGCACCGGCGGCAACCTCTGGATCTCCCTCGTCGCCACCGGCGTCGTTGCCGTTCTGTTCGCCCCACTGCGCGACCGCTTGCAGCGTGGGGTGAACCGCCTGATGTACGGCGAGAGGGACGAGCCCTACGCGGTCATCTCGCGCCTCGGAGAGCGCCTGGAGGCCACCCTCGCTCCCGAAGCCGCGCTCTCGACCATCGTCGAGACGGTCGCCGGGGCGCTGAAGTTGCCCTACTCGGCGATCACGCTCAAGCAGAACGGCGAGTTCGTCCGGGCCGCCGAGTACGGAACCCCGCCACAGGAGCCCGTCGTCCTGCCGCTTGCCTACCAGTCGGATACGGTGGGCCAGCTCATCCTCGCACCGCGCTCGCCCGGGGAGTCGTTCTCGCCCTCGGACAAGCGGCTGCTGGAGGACCTCTCCCGTCAGGCCGGGGTCACGGCCCACGCCGTCAGGCTCACCGCTGACCTGCAACGCTCTCGCGAGCAACTCGTCTCCGCCCGCGAGGAGGAGCGTCGCCGTCTCCGGCGCGACCTGCACGACGGCCTGGGGCCCCGGCTCGCCGCCCAGACGCTCAAGGCAGGCTCGGCCCGCTCCCTTTACCCCCGCGACCCCGCCGCCGCCGACGCCCTGCTCTCGGAGCTCGAAGCCGACACGGAGGCGGCGCTCTCCGAGGTAAGGCGCCTGGTCCACGATCTGCGTCCGCCCGCCCTCGACGAGCTAGGGCTCGTCGGAGCGATACGGGAGGCTACCGCACGGTATGCGACGGATGCTTTCGGTATCTCGGTCGAGGCGCCGGCAGAGTTACCGCCTTTGCCCGCCGCCGTGGAGGTCGCCGCCTACCGCATCGCGCAGGAGGCGGTGACCAACGTAGTACGCCACGCAAAGGCAACCTCGTGCCTCGTTCGCTTCTCATCGGAGGACGGCGTGCTGGAGCTGGAGGTTTCGGACGATGGCATCGGCCTGCCGGAGGGCCGCAGAGCGGGCGTGGGCCTGCATTCCATGCGCGAGCGCGCCGAAGAGCTCGGCGGAGAGTGCAAGATCGAGCCCGCACCTTCCGGCGGCACCCGCGTCGTGGCCCGTCTTCCCCTGTCCGGAGAACGCGCGGAGGGAGGATGACGGTGGAACCCCTGCGCGTTCTGGTCGCCGACGATCACCCGATGTTCCGCGACGGGATCCAGGCTCTCTTGGCATCGTCTCCCGACGGCGAGCTCGCCGGCGAGGCTACCACCGGGGAGGAAGCCGTAGCACTCACCGCAGAGCTACAACCCGACCTCGTACTCATGGACGTGCAGATGCCGGGCATGGGCGGCATAGAGGCCACCCGTCGCATAGTCTCCGAGAGCCCTCACGTGCGCGTGCTGGTCGTCACCATGTTCGAGGACGACGCCACCGTCTTTCAGGCGATGCGCGCCGGCGCCCGCGGCTACGTCCTCAAAGGCGCCAACTACCAGGAGATGCTCCGTGCCATACAGGCGGTCGGAGGCGGCGAGGCCATCTTCAGTCCCAAGGTCGCCGCCCGGCTCGCCGACTACTTTGAGAACGTCCGCCCGTCCGCCCCGCCGCAGGTCTTCCCCAAACTCTCCGATAGGGAGCGCGAGATCCTCGACCTCATCGCGCAAGGGTTAAAGAACCCCGAGATCGCCGACCGCCTGTACCTCAGTCCCAAGACGGTGCGCAACTACGTCTCCAATATCCTCACCAAGCTCCAGGTCGCAGATAGGGCGCAGGCTATCGTCCGTGCCAGGGAAGCCGGACTGGGTTAGGACAGAAGCCTTCTCATTGATCCGATGTTCCCGGGAAAAATTGCCCGACCAGATCGGGAAAGTGTCCCCTACCTCCCGGGAAACCCTCCACGTAGAGTGGTTGCAGGTGATTCGGGCACGGTGCCCGAGCGAAAAGCTAGAGCAGAAGATCTCTGCAAAGGAGGTAGACGATGTCGTCGTCAACGTTGTTCCGGTTGAGCGGGTTGGGCTTGCTTTTAGGCGCTATACTCGCCATCGTCGCGGTCGTGGGGCACAATGCGGTTCGGCAGGCGAGCGAGCTCGCCGACATCACGAACACGCCGTCCGTCATGTTCGTCAGGCTGCTGATGGTTGGGGCGCTGCTCGTAATTATGGGTCTGCCGGGGCTGTATGCTCGCCTGGCCGAATGGGCCGGTGTTCTCGGGTTGATCGGCTTCGTTCTGACCTTTGTCGGGTTGCTTTTTGCTGATGTCGTTATGACGGCGAACTACGGCTTCATCATGCCGAAGATCGCCGCAACGTCGGAAGGACGCGCGCTGATCGAGACCGGACTACCGGATCCTGGGTTCATGATGCTTATATTCCCGATGATTCTGATCGGTTTGCTCTTGCTCGGCATCAGCATCGTGCGTGCAAAGGTCTTGCCCCGTTGGATAGGGCTGCTGTTCATAGCCAGTGTGCTCTTCATACCGGTCGCATCCGCGGTGCCGATCATCGCACACCTTTTCTCGGCGCCGATCTTCCTGGCCTTCGCATCGTGCGGCTATGCGCTGGTTCGCGACAGCAGAGCGCAAGCAACGCGGCGCCTCGAGCCGGCACAGCAGATGTCTTAG
>JADDPV010000136.1 GCA_016781705.1 Rubrobacter sp. | reverse complement strand
CCCATTTGGGGGATGCGTGCTTCCTGATGTGTGTCATAGTTCTCTCCGAGAACACCTGACCTGGACAAAAAAGGAGCGGGAGCATGTCAGAGCGAGAGTTGATCAGCGCGTACCAACACGGGCGTATGGATCGCCGCCAGTTCATCAAACGCCTGGCCGCCCTCGGCGTCTCAACCGCGGCGGCAGGCGCCTACGCACAGGTCTTCGCAACAAGGGCGGCGGAGGCGGACATCCGGCGCGACGAGCACGGCTTCTTCGTCACCGACTCGGTCAACACCACCGAGTACGGCGATCCGAGCGTACCGGTCATCCACCCGACAAACCCGGCCCCGGGCTCGCAGATCATCAAGCGCAGGCCCACGATAAGCGCCGACATCTACGATAACCAGGGCGAGTCAGCTGCTGTGGTCGGCATCCGCAAGAGAAAGGTTAGGATGCGCGTGGACAACAAGAACATAGATGGATCTATGTTCAGCTTCACTCGCGTCGGCGGTGGATTGTACAAGCTAGCGTACACCCCTGCTAGCGCCCTTTTTCTTGGCGACCACGTGGTGAGGATCGACGTCACCGACCAGGGGGGCAAGAGCGCTTACGCCCTCTGGGCCTTCACGATAGCTCAGGCGTAAACGCCCGGATATTTCGCCAGTTCATGGGGTCAGGCCAGAGCGGCACCGCGCCCGAACAAGAGCGCGCCGTACCGCCTGCCCGAACCCCGGTCGTCTGCCTGCTACCGGCCCGCAACGCGGCGGTGGACTTGCCCGGCTTCTTCGAGTCCGCGGCGCGCTTCTGCGACGCCGTCGTCGCGCTCGACGACGGGAGCACCGACGAGACCCGCGAGCTGCTCGAGGCGTCGCCCCTCGTCGAGGTACTGCTCACGAACCCGCGCAGGGAGGACTACCGGGGCTGGGACGACGCCGCCAACCGCAACCGCCTCCTGGCCGCGGCCGGCGAGTTGAACCCGCGCTGGATCATCTCAATGGACGCCGACGAGCGCCTGGACGAGGCAGACGCGGCTGCGCTGCGCGACTTCCTCGACACGGATGCTCTGCCCGGCTGCGCCTACGGGTTCAAGGTGGTCCCGATCCAGCGAGACATGGAGCACTACGCCCCGAGCAGGTTCCTGTGGGTGTACCGCCTCTTCGCCTACGAGCCCGGCCAGTCCTTCCCCCACAAGCGGCTCCACTTCGTGCCCGTCCCGACGAGCATCCCCCGCGCCGCCTGGATCAAGACGACGCTGCGCATCCAACACCTCGGCGGCATGACCGCCGAGAGACGCCGCACACGCTTCGAGAAGTACCGTCAGGCTGACCCCGAACGCGAGTACCAGTCGGACTACTCACACCTCCTAGAAGACCCCAAAGCAGAAGATCTTCGGCGTTGGGAGCCGCGTCCGCCCGGCCAGCACGTCCTGCTCGCGGCGGCGAACACGCAGGAAGGGCCGCGGGTCGCCGAGCCCGAAGAAGGACCGGCGATCTCCGCGATCGTCATCTCCCGCGACGACGAGGACAGGATCTCGCGCACCGTCTCCTCGGTAGTGGGCCAGGATTGCCCCGAGCCGTTCGAGGTGATCGTGGTCACTAGCGGGACGGACCGCACAGCCGAGATCGTGCGCAAGGAGTTCCCTGGGGTAACCCTGGTCGAGCTCCCGCGCCCGGCCCTCCCCGGCGAGGCGCGCAACGCGGGCCTCCGGATCGCGCGCGGCGCCTACGTGAGCTTCCCCGGCTCGCACGTCGAGCTGCCCCAGGGCAGCCTCCGGGCGCGGCTGCGGGCGCACCGGCTGGGTTACGCCATGGTGACCGGCGCGACGCTGAACGGCACCCGCACCCCGGCGGGTTGGGCCTCCTACTTTCTGGACCACGCCGCGAACCTGCCGGGCCAGCCCCCGGCTGTGCTCAACGGCCCACCCGCGCACTGCTCCTACGCCAGGGGCCCGCTCCTCGAAGCCGGCGGCTTTCCCGAGGACCTGCGCGCGGGCGAGGACACGGTCGTCAACATGGCGCTCGCCGCCCGCGGCTACGTCGCCTATCGGGACCCCAAGATCACCTTCACCCACAACAGCCCGTGCCGTACCCCGTGGAGGCTTGTGCGCCATCACTTCAAGCGCGGGCAGGGGCTGGGCAGGATCCTGTTGACTAAAGCCGCCGAGAGCGGCCCCCTGATCGACCGTCAGTTCCTCGAAGCTCGCCTGCTTGGATACCTTCCACAGCGGCTGAGGAGGACCTCGCGGGCCGTCGCGCGGGCAGAGCCCGAACTCCAGCGACACTACGAGGCGGTCCGCCCGCTCGTGGTAGCCGGGTCCGCGGCCGCCTGGCTGGGGATGTGGTACGAGATCCTGCGCCCCGCCCGGGGGAAGCTCGCCGCCCTGCTCGGCGAGCCGTGGGGCGGCGGTCTCCTCCCGCACCGTCGATGAAGAGGCCAACGAGGATCCTCGGCTGGTTCCCCGCCGATCCCGGCAACTACGTAGCCGCCGACCGCCCCAGGTCCCACCCCATAGACAGGATCATCCTCCACGTCACACAAGGCTCCTTCGCCGGCACCCTCAGCTGGTTCGGGAACCCGGATTCGGGGGTCTCGGCCCACTACACGATACGGGCCTCCGACGGCGCCGTGGCCCAGTCGGTGCGCGAGAAGGACATAGCCCGCCACGCCGGCAACCCTGCCTACAACGAGACCAGCATCGGCGTGGAGCACGAGGGTTACGTGGACGACCCTGCCCTCTTCACGGAAGCCATGTTACTGTCCTCGACGAGGCTGACGGCCTACCTGGCGCACAAGTACGGCATCCCGGCGGATCGCCGGCACATCATCGGGCACGTCGAGGTTCCGCACCCCGACGACCCGGACAGGTTCGGGGGCGCGAACGGGCACACGGACCCCGGGCCTTACCTGGATTGGGAGAGGTACATGCACCAAGTCAGCGCGCACCTGCTCGTCATCGGCGGGGGCTGAGCCTCAGGGAGGCCGGCGCGCCGGGCGGATCCCCGATGGGTAGAGAACGCGAGATCCTTGCCACCCTGACGGGTTCGGCACGGGCGGGCACGGGAGGTGGTAACGTTTCGCGGACCCCTGCGGACGGAGTGGGAGACTGAAAATAGGTGAGAGACCGGGCCCCATAGCGCCGCCTGGCTGGCCGCTCGCTGCCGTGCTGCCTGCGACTGTCGGAGCGCTATGGCTGTGGTGGGCGGCGCACGCTGGTCTTCCGGGCGTGCTCCTCGGAGGATTGCCCGGGACGCTGCTGCTCGCCACTGGGCTCTCGAACCTGCTCTGGGCCGGGGACGCGCGCATCTTCCAGTTCATGGCGCTCGGGGCGGCTGCGGGGGGCGTGCTCTCCGTTCCGGCCGCTCTCTTCTTCGGGCCGGTAGCCGCGGTGGTCCTGCTGATCCTCTCGGCGGCCAGTTTCTTAGCCGCCGGGTACCTCGCCGTCGGGCAGGAGCCCGTGCCGGTGGGGGTGCCGGAGCCGCGCGTGGGCCCGAAGCTGGTCGCGCGGGCGGCGGAGGACGAGCTCTCGATGGCCGCCATCGTTCTCAGCACGTGGCCCCTGGCGGTCGGGAGCAACGCGTCCCGTATCGGCCGCGAGCTCGAGGAGGCACTCGACCTCTTCGAGGAGAGGGGCTGGCTAGATGACCCGGCTGGCTACCACCGGACCCCACCGCCCCTGGAGAAGGTGGAGCACGGAGACCTAGTCCATCGGGAGCGAGGCTTCGAGCACCTCACCTTCGAGAGTAGCTACGAGCCCTGGCCGGGCGAGCCTGGACGGGATCGCTGGCTGTCGTACGAGGGGAACCGCACGGCCCACGCCTGGCTCCTGAGGCATTCTGGCGGGCCCCGCCCATGGGTGGTGTGCGTGCCCGGCATAAGGATGGGCTCGCCACGCGCGGACCTCGCCCTGTTCCATCCGCAGTACCTGCACCACCGGCTCGGGCTGAACCTGCTCTTCCCCGTGCTCCCGCTTCACGGCCCGCGCCGGGTCGGGCTCGTGAGCGGCGACCGCGTCCTCTCCGGCGATGTGATGGACTCGCTGCACGCCGGCTCGCAGGCGGTCTGGGATCTCCGGCGCCTCATCGACAGGCTCCGAGCCCACGAGGGCGCGCCGGCGGTCGGCGTTCTCGGGCACTCGCTCGGAGGGTACGTCGCGGCTCTCCTCTCGTGCCTGGAGGACGCGGTCGACTCCGTCGCGGTCGGAAACCCGGCGGTGGACCCGTCGCGACTGTTCTGGCGCAACGCCCTCTCTCTAGCGACACGCTACCTCAAAACCGCCGGGGTGACGGAGGAGAAGATGGGGGAGGTTCTGCGCGCGATCTCCCCCCTCGCCATGCCCTCCCTGGTGCCCCGCGAGAACCGGGCGATCTTCGCCGGGGTGGCGGACCGGGTGGTGCCGGCCGTCGAGGCAAGCAGCCTGTGGCACCACTGGGAGGAGCCCCGCATCGCCTGGTACTCGGGGACCCACCGCGCCTTTCTCGGTACGCCGGAGGGCAGGGCCCTGGTGACCGAGGCGCTGCGGGCCTCGAAAGTCTTGCCCGAAGGAGGGTAGCCTGGCTACCTCACTCCCTGCGCTCTAGAATCGCGCACTTCAGGTAGCGCGTCTCGGGGACGGTCAGGATCTCCGGGTGATCGGCGGCCTGCCCGCGCCACTCCCGCACCCGCAGCGCCGCCCCGGCGTCGGCCGCGGCCGAGCGCAGGGTGCCCTCCATCATCTCCCGCGAGAAGTGGTACGAGCAGGAGCAGGTGACGAGGACGCCCCCGGGATCGAGCAACTTCATAGCCCGCAGGTTTATCTCCTTGTAGGCCCGGATCGCGCCCGGCAGGTCCCGCTTGGCCTTGGCGAAGGCCGGCGGGTCGAGGATGACCGCGTCGTAGCGCTCCTCGGCGTCGGAGATCTCGCGCAGAGCGTCGAACGCGTTTTTTCTGGTGAAGGTGATGTTTTTGAGGCCGTTGAGCGCGGCGTTGTCGCGGGCGGCCTCGAGGGCTGCCCCGCTCGAGTCGACGGCCTCGACCGAAGCGGCCCGCCGGGCGGCGTGCAGGGCGAACCCGCCGGCGTAGGAGAAGACGTCGAGGATCCTACCGGCCTCGCCTACGTAACGGCCGGCGGCCAGATGGTTCTCGCGCTGGTCGAGAAAGGAGCCGGTCTTCTGGCCCTTCCAGAGATACACCCTGTAGCGCACAGGTCCCTCGCGGACGACGACGCCCTCCGGAACCTCGCCGGAGAGGAGACGCACCGCCGTGTCGAGGCCCTCGCGCTTGCGGGCCAGAGAATCGGCCCTAAGGAGGATGCCAGCCGGGGCGAGGAGGTCTTCGAGTGCGGAGGTTACCCAACCCAGGCGCCGCTCGACGGCCGCAGAGCCCACCTGTACGACCAGGTATTCGCCGTAGCGGTCCACCACGAGCCCGGGTACGCCGTCGGACTCGGCGTGCACGACGCGGTAGGCGTCGGCGTCGATCCCCAAAGAATCTCGGTAGGCGACGGCCTCGCGCAGCCTACGTTGGAACCAGCGCTCGTCCACGGGTTCGTCCTCGCGGGTGGCGACGCGGAGGGAGATCTCGCT
>JADDPV010000270.1 GCA_016781705.1 Rubrobacter sp. | reverse complement strand
CCCGGGTTCGCGCAGAACCCGCCCATAGGTGTTGGCCCCGGCGCGGATTTGTAATCGGCTTCTCCGGGGGCGGCTCCGCTGCCTCCACCCGGGCTGCCTTTCACGGAGGAGCCTCACGCTCCACTAACGTCCTCCGGAGGAATTCCCGTGAAGCCCCGGATCGGGACGCGGCCAGGGGGCTTACGCGAACCTTGGGCAGTAGAGCCCCGGCTCCGAAGGTCGAGGAGTACGGAACCGGTAGGCCAGTAATAGGGCGAAGGCCGCGAGCACCGCCCGCAGGAGCCCCCGATTCGCCAGCGTCCCGGTCACGAAGATCTCATCCTTTCTGTCCCTTTAGCCCGGCGTCCCGTGCGTTCAAAGCTCTGCGAAACGGTAGCCGACGCCGCGGATCGTCTGGACGTAGCGGGGATTCTTCGGGTCGGGCTCTATCTTGCCGCGGATGTGCTGGACGTGGACGTCGGCCGCCCTGGGCTCGCCGAAGAAGTCGCCGCCCCAGAGATGGCGCATGATCTGCTCCCGCCCGTACACCCTTCCCGGGTGCTCGGCGAGGAGCGCCAGGACGTCGAACTCCTTGGCCGTGAGCTCCACGTTCGTCCCCTCGGCAAAGACCTGACGCCGCAGGAGGTCCAGCGTCAGGCCCGGGAACTCGAGCCTCCGTTGCTGATCGGCCGACGCCTGCGAGTTCATGCGCCCGCGCCTGAGGTGAGCCCGCACCCGGCTGACGAGCTGCCTGGGCGAGAAGGGCTTCGTGACGTAGTCGTCCGCCCCGATCTCCAGGCCGACCACGACGCTCGTCTCGTCGTCTCGGGCGGTGAGCATCAGAATCGGGATGTTCCTCGCGGCGCCGCCCGCCCGGATCTCGCGGCACACCTCCACCCCGTCCATGCCCGGCAGCATCACGTCGAGGACGACGAGATCGAAGGGTTCGGCCTCCTCCCGCAGGCGCGCGAGCGCGGCCTCCCCATCCCCGACCGCCAGCGTCTTCATCCCCTCGCGAGAGAGGGAATGCTCCACCACGTCCCTGACCGCCGGGTCGTCCTCGACTATGAGTATCCTCGGCATCTTCGAGCTCACCTCCGCTGTTTCTCTGCCTGAGCCGTGTGGCGGCCCCGCGTCCGCCCCCGCTACCTTCGCGCTCTTGTTCGCGACCCGTCGTCGCCCGCGTACCGGGCGACGAGCACGCTAAGGACGCCCACCACCAGGCAGGTCACCTCTATGGGTCCGAGCAGGAGGTTGCCCTCCCACAGCAGGAGGACCACGATGGTCACGCCCTTCACGATCAGGAGCACCAAGCCCATTCCGCCCACCACGCGGCGTACGACCGAGGCGTCCCGTTGCCAGAACCCGAGGTATGCGAAGAGGATGCCCACGGACGCGTGGTAGAAGCTCGACGCGAAGGCCGTCTCCAGCAACCTGGCGAAGCCGGCCAGCCCGAAGAGGGCGAGCAACACCCCCACGACCCGCGCGTACGTTCTGACCATCTTCCTCCCCGGGAGGTATACCGACCGAGGGGATATCGTACCCGAAGAGCGGCCGCGCCGGGCGTCCGACGCGCCGTAGGACCGGTCCGGCGCATCAGGCACCCGCCTCCGGCTCCCGCAGAGAGATCTCGATCGCGGTACCGACCCCTTCCCGGGAAGAGATGGAGATCTTGCCGCCCATCATCTCCACGAGCTCCTTGCAGATCGCCAGCCCGAGGCCGAAGCCTCCCGGAGCGCCCGCCCTGGCGGGGTCCTGCTTGCCGCGGTAGAAGCGCTCGAAGACGTGGGGTAGATCTGCCTCGTTTATCCCGGGCCCCTCATCCTCCACGATCACGCTGGAGCCCGCCAGACGCACCCGCACCTCGCCGCCGCGCTCCGAGTGCTGCACGGCGTTGTTGAGCACGACGAGGAGGGCCTGCTCCAGCCATTCGTGGTCGGCCCGGACGCGCCCTCCCCGGCCCTTCACGCTGAGGGCGACCCCCGAGCTCTCGGCAAGCGGTTTCATCCTTGCCGCGGCCTCCTTCGCGACACCGTCCAGGTCCAGCACCCGCAGGTCCGGCTCCTGGAGGTCGTAGCCCGTCCTCGCGAGGCGGAGAAGGGTCTCCGAGAGACGGCGCATGCGCTCGGCCTCGGAGTTGATGTGACGCAGGAAGCGTCGCCGGACCTCCGGGTCGTCCTCCTCCTCCGTCAGGAGCAGCTCCGAGGAGCCCAGGATCGTGGTGATGGGGGTCTTGAGCTCGTGGGCGGCGTTCGCCAGGAAGCGTTGCTGGTTGGCCTCCAGGCGCCGGCCTTCGGAGAGGTCCTGCATCACCACCAGCACCCCGCCGCTCCGCTCGCCGAACCGGGGCAGGTGCTCCAGCGTAACCCGCATGAAGTCTTCCCCGTTGCGTACCCGGGCCTCCAGGCACTTCCCCTCGTTCGCGCAACGGGCAACGGCCCCGGGCAGATCGAAGTCCTTCCAGGGGGCCGGCACCTCGCCCAAGGGTTCGCCATCGTGCCCCATGTCGAGCATGTTGCGGGCGGCGCGGTTGGCGAACACCACCCTACCCTCGGGGTCCGTCGCGAGCACCCCCTCGGTGAGGTTGTCGAGGATCACGTTGAGCGTGGCGCCGCTCTCCTTGAGCCGGAGAAACGAGTTCTCCAGCTTCTCGGCCATCCCGTTCAGGGTCCGCGCCAGCTCCCCGAGCTCGTCGTTCGAGCCCGGCTCGATGCGGCTCGACAGGTCGCCCCCGCCCATCGCGCGGGCGCCGAGGGCGATTCGCTCGACCCGTCGCCCGAGCAGGGTGGCCAGGAGGAGCGCAAGGCCTCCGCCGAGGACCGAGGCGACGGCCGCCGCTTCGATACCGCTGCGCAGGAAGAGCCGGTAGACTGCGTTCTCCGCTGCCCCGGGTACGAACACGACCCCTCCGTCGAGGCGACCCCCCCGAACGACCGGGACTACCGCGACCCTGTATTCTCCGACCACGTCGTTGTAACGCCCTCCTTCGGCGGCCGTCTGCAAGACCTCCCGCGGCGGGGGGGACAGGAGCCTCGGACCCGCCTGCGCCACGATGCTCCCCTGCGGGCCGACGACCAGCACCTGCCCCCCGCCCGAATCGGCGACAAGCTCCAGCTCGCGCCGCAGGTCCTCCCTGCCGGCGTTCGCCACCGCGGTTGCCGCGGCGGCAGCCCGGGCGACCGCGCGGTCTTCGACGTACACCGCGAGACGCGATTTGGACGCCGGGAGCACGTAAAGGAGGAGCGTGACGATCGAGAGCAGCACTATAAGCACCGCCACCAGCGGCATCCAGACCCGGAATTTGAAGATCATCGGGAGGAATTGTACCCGAGCGCATCCCGGCCCCCCGCGCACCTTGACCGGCCTTAACACAACCTTTACGGCTCCTTAACCGAACCTTGCCGACCGCCAACCGACCGCTGCGAGACTCGTCTTCGCGGCTCCACGGAGGAGTACGCGAGGGCTACCGAGGAGGAGGCAATTCCAGGATGGCGGGGCACACGCCGAAGCTTCGGGCGAGCTATACGAAGCACCTGGACCGGGACGGGCTCTTGACCCGCGAAGAAGAGGCCAGCCTCGTCAGGGCGGCCGGTACGGGAGATGAGAGGGCACGCCGGAAGCTGATCGAGAAGAACCTCAGGCTCGTCGTCTCGGTCGCCAAGAAGTACCGCGGCATGGGGCTCCCCTTCGAGGACCTGATCCAGGAGGGCAACATCGGCCTGATGAAGGCGGTGGAGAAGTTCGACCCCGAGCGCGGCTTCCGCTTCTCGACCTACGCGACGTGGTGGGTGCGCCAGGCCGTGCAGCGCGCCGTGGCCGATAAGGGGCGCACCATCCGGGTCCCCGTCCACATGACGGAGAAGATCCGCAAGATGGCTCGTGCCTACAACGAGCTCTCCGCCGAGCTCGACCGGGCGCCGTCCGACGAGGAGGTCGCCGAAAGGCTCGGCTGGGTTACCGACGAGGCGCGCCTCGTGGTTAGCGCCGAGGAGACGATGCGGATAAGGGAGTTCGTCGAAGACGAGCGGGCCCCGGAGGTGGCGAACGAGGTCATGCTCGGTCGAGAGTCGGAACACCTACGCCTCACGGTGCTGCGGCTTCCGGAGCGGGAGCGACGCACCCCGGTCAGACGCTACGGCCTCGACGACCGGGAACCCGTCGGCATCGCCGAACTCTCCCAGGAGCTTGGGATTCGCAGGAAACAGATCAGCAAGCTACGGCGAAGTGCGGAGCAGAATCTCCTGACGAGCGCACCCGTCTTGCGTGAGGCCGTTGCGTGATCAGGCGCCACACTCCTTGGCCCTGGCGCGCGAATGATACGCCGGTTCGCTCTCTCCGGGAGGCCAGCTACGGCTTGCGGGAGCTCGAAAGCGGGCGTGGACGACGGTTCCGGAGCACGAAATCGATGGCCGATGGGAGGACTACTCGCAATGAACAGCAGGATGGCGAGCGCCGAGGACAGCACCCGATGGGTGGCGGTAGCCCTCGGATGGGCAGCGGCCGTCCTGGCCGGGGTGGTGCTGAGTCCTTTGTTGAGGTTGTTGTATGGGCTCCTCGCCGGCCCGGGGGCCGAGCGCGGGTCTTTCACGACGGCGGTGGTGGTCGTCTCCCTGGTCGCCGGCTTTCTCTCCTACCTCTTGGGAGGCTTCGTGGCCGCGAGGGCGGGGCGCCGTTCGGGCCAGAAACACGGGGTTCTAACGGCCTTCGTCGGCCTGACCGTGGGGATCGTACTCGCGTTGATCCTGACGCCCTTTCAGGTCGTCTTCGCGGAGGGCGTCGCCCTGCCGCCCGCGTGCTTCGGCCTCGAGGGCGACGCGGTGGTGGCCGGCCTGATCTTGTTTCTCGTCAATTTGTTCGGCGGCTTCGTGGGCGGGACTCTGGGCGAACCACTGCACTAGAACGGGTGACATCTGGAGCGGCCGGATCCGGAGCGGCGCCATGAGCGTACCTTGCACGAGGGAAACCCCGATGCGGGTAATTTGCAATCCGGGATCTGGAGGGGGGGCATGGAACCCGGAGGGGCTGCGCGCCGAGTTGGGGGACCGGGAGTTCGAATGGTTTCTCACGCGGGGCCCGGGCGATGCCCGAGAGGCCGCTCGCGAGTGGCGCCGCGGCCTCCTCGTGGTGGCCGGGGGGGGACGGGACGGTGAACGAGGCGGTGCAAGGGTTGGGATCGGCAGGGTTCCCCGACGGCGTTACCCTTGCGCTGCTGCCGACCGGCACCGGCAACGACCTCGCCCGGACCCTCGCGGTGCCGACCGACCCGGAGGAGGCCGTGGAGACGATGCGGGCCGGGCGGGTGCGAAGCCTGGACGCCGCGAGGGTTCGCTCCGAGGAGGTTGGCGAGAGGTTCTTCGTCAACGTGGCCGTGGGCGGCGTCGGGGCGAAGGTCTCCGAGGCGGCCGACGACGAGAGGCTCAAGGACCGGTGGGGGAGGCTGACGTACTCGCGCGCTTTCTTCGAGGTCGCCCGAGGTTTCGACGCACCGAAACTCAAGCTGACGGTCGATGGCGAGGAGCGTCGCATCCAGGCGGTGAACGTGGCCGTGGGAAACTGCCGTTACGCAGGCGGGGGTTGGCCCGCCGCGCCCAGAGCAAACCCCGAGGACGGGTGACCCGACCCCCGGAATTCGGTCCAGTTACGATGAGAGTC
>JADDPV010000220.1 GCA_016781705.1 Rubrobacter sp. | reverse complement strand
TTCCCGGCCGATGGGCTGACTGAGGGCGGTTTACGGGCCGCCGGGACACGGTAAGAGGGATGGGGCTCGGCCAGACGACCTCGGGTCCAATGCCGGGGCTGATGTCGGGGAGGAGAGGGAAATGGCGGAGAGGTACAGGCCGGAGCGTGGCGAGGGGATACGAGCGGGGGGATCTTCCGGGTACTACGGTTCGTCCGACGAGCGGAGCACGAGCTGGACGAGCGTCGTCATAGGCTGGCTCTCGGCCTTGGGGGCGGGCCTGATCTTGAGCGGCATCGTCAGCGCCATCGTGGGTGCGATCGCGGGGGCCGGCGGCTCGACGGAAGGGGCGGGGAACGCGGGCGGGGTGGGGCTCTTGATCACGCTGTTCGTCGCGTTCCTGGTCGGGGGCTACACGGCCGGGCGCCTCGCGGGCCGCGCGGGCACAAAGCACGGCCTCCTCGTGGCGCTCCTCGCCTTGATCGTGACGCTGATACTGGTCCTCCTCAGCGGCGTCGTGGGCGCGGCCCTGATAAACAACCTGCGCGGGATCACGCTCCCCGGGGTCCCCGAGGACGTCGCCCAGCAGGGCCTGAACACCGTCTTCACCCTTTACAGCGTCCTCGCCCTGATCCTGCCCTTCGTCGCCGGCGCCCTGGGCGGATCCCGTGGCGCCTACACGGGCTCCCGCCGCCCGTAGGGCGCCTCAGTCCAGGGCCGCCAGCCGCGCCGCGGCTCCCAGAGCCGCCAGCCCGCAGCGCCTGGCCGCCGGGCGCGTCTCCAGCCAGTTGTAGAAGCTCCTCTGGAAGGCCCGGAAGCCGTTCTTCGCCGTGTCGTGGCCTCCTATGGACCCAAAGAGATTGTTCGGTGCGCTTTCCGGCTTCGGCTCGTCGGTCATCTGCGGGCTGAAGCCCGCGCGCGTCGCGAGGACGGCGTCCACCAGGCCAGGCGCGAGGCGCTGGTTGAGTATCATCGCCTTGGCGGTGCCCCTGGCGACGAGGTCGCGGGCCGGGTGCTCGGCGGCGCAGAGGAGCACGTTGGTGACCGTGCGGGGCTCGTAGATCGGCGGGATGCCCACCGGCTTGACGCCCAGTTTGGAGAGCGACTTGTCGAAGAGGGGCGTATTAATCGTCCCCGGCAGCACCTGGGTCACCGTGATGAGCCCCCTCGTGCCGGAGCTCCACGCGCAGGGCCTCGAGGAAGCCGTCTATGCCGTGCTTGGAGGCGGCGTAGGCGCTGTGAAACGGGAAGGAGCGGTTGGCCTCGAGCGAGGAGACGTGTACGAGGGCCCCGCGTCCCTCGCGCTTGAGGTGCGGCAGCGTGGCCATCGTGCCGTAGACCTGCCCCATGAGGTTCACGTCCACGACGCGCTTGAACTCCTCGGGCGTGGTCTGCTCAAAGGTGGCGTAGAGGCCCACGGCGGCGAGGTGCTAGGGGTGTCGAGCCGACCGTACTCCTGAACCGTCCTATCGGCGACCGTCTTCACCTGCTCGAAACCCGACGTGTCGGCGGTCACGTAGATGACCTCGCCGCCTCCCGCCCGGATTTCATCCACGAGTGAGCGCAGTCCCTCCTCGCTCCTGGCTGAGGCCACCACCTTGGCGCCCTTCTCGGCGAACCGCAGGGCCGCTTCTCGGCCTATGCCGCTCGACGCCCCCATCAGGGTGACGACCTGATCCTGGACCGGTTTGAGCTTTATCCCATCTCCTTCCGTGTAGCCGAAAACAACGTTTCTTCAGGGCCTCCGCGCCCCATCCCTCGTCGGGCCGTGCTCGTCGAGGAACGGGCCGAGGACGGAGGCGAACTCTTCGGGGCACTCGACGTGGGGCAGGTGGCCGCAGCCGGGGATGATGGCCAGCTTGCCCCGCCGGAGCCGCGCGGCCGCGTCGCGGGCGTGGGTCGTCGGGAAGATCAAGTCCAGGCTTCCCCACACGACGAGGGCGGGCATCTGGAGGCGGGGGAGCTCGCCGAGTAGCACCTCGAGCTGCCCGAAGGGGCCGAAGTGGGCGCGCAGGGTGGCGAACGTGGTCTCCATGAAACCGGGTGTCTGCGCCGCCCGATACTGCTCCTCGTACCACTCTGGCGGGACGCGTCCGGAGTTGGCGAAGAGGAGCGGGGCCCGAGAATAGGCTCTCTGCGCCGCTCCGGCCGGGGTCTGCCCCCAGCGGAGCGTCAGCTCCCCAAGGCCGGGCGCGGTGGGCGCGACCAGCGCGGGGCTGACCTCCCGCCCCAGGCCCGCGCTGTCCACCAGGGCGAGGGCCGGAACGCGCGAGGGCTCCGAGAGCGCCAACCGCAGGGCGACCAGGCCGCCGAACGAGTTGCCGACCACCGCGGTCGGCCCGAGCCCCAGAGTGTCGAGGAACGCGGCGACGGAGGCCGCGTAGTGTTCCGGCGAGGGGTCGGCGACCGGCCCGCCCCCGTCGAAGCCGGGCATGTCCGGGGCGTAGACGCTCCGTCCGCGCGCGAGGGCGGGGAGCGACCACGCCCATTCCCGGCCGTTCGTACTCGTACCGTGCAGCAGCACCAGCGGTGGCCCCTCCCCGCCCGCGAGATAACGCGTCGGCCGCCCGCCGACCTCCACCTCCCTCTCGATGACGGTCGCCGTCACGGGAACAGGAAGGGTAGGAGGTTCAGGAGCACGGTCAGCCCCACGCTGAGCACGATGGTAACCAAAAGCCAGAACAGGCATCCGCCGTGGCTCGTTTCGGTACTCCTACCAGGGGAGAGCCATATTCTCGATAGCTTTTCACCTGGTCTTGGTCGTCGCGGCGGCTAGGATCTCCGTCGCTCCCACGAGGACGTGCGGCAGCCAGTGGCGGGTTCCTCCTCTGGCGAAGCCGAAGAGCCAGGGGGAGGCCGCCAGGAGCGCCCCGCTCGCGGCGTCCAGGGCGAGGTGCGCGCGCATCGGGAGTACCTTGACGAAGCCGAGCTCGTAGTCGGTGAAGAGGCTCGCGGCTGTGGCCGTGCCGCCCATCAGGTTGAGCACCCGCCCCGCCGTCGAGTCGCCGAGCCCCAGCAGCCTCGGGGCGGCGACCAGCGCGCCCCCCGTCGCGTAGTCGAGCACCGCGTGGACCTGCGTCGGGATCACCCTCATCGTCATCTTGCGTCTCCCTTCCTAGCTCGTGTGCTTGCCGAACTCGTACTTCACGCGGTTCGCCCACTCGAACTTGCCCAGCGCGAAGAACACCGACATGAGCAGGTGCCGCATAAAGGTGTTGAGCGCCCCGTCTTCCCTGTAGCGCCGGTCGGAGACGTAAACCCTCTCGTCCACGATACCGAAGCGACGCCCCTTGGAGGGCCTGCGCACCAACTCTATGTCGTCGAACTTGAGGCCGGGGTCGAAGCCCCGGCTGCCCCTGAAAAGGTCACCCCGTACCGCGATGCAGTGGCCCGCGCCCGAGGGTGCGATCCCCTGGACGGCCTTGAAGAGCGCGTTGAAGAACGCGTGGAAGGCTCGCACGGCCGGCGTCGCCTTACCGTGCGGCACGTACGCGGGGCAGGCGACGTCCAGCCGCCTACGTTCGATCTGCGCGAAGAACCTTTCGAGAAAGTCCCTCCGGAGCCGGACGTCGGCGTCGAAAAAAACGATGACGTCGCCCGTGGCCGCCATCCCGCCTAGGTTCCTCCCGCTGGCGACGGGGGGGCTGCCCGCGAGCAGCTCGACCGAGGGGAACCGCCGCGCGACCTCCGCGGTGCCGTCGGTCGAGCCGGCGTCCACCACGATCACCTCGTTCGGCGGCCGGGTCTGGACGGTCAAGTCCGAGAGGAGGCCACCCAGGTATCGCTCCTCGTTGAGGGCGGGAATCACTACGCTCGCCTTCACCTCGACTCCTCGCCCGCTATACCCTGAGGTTGGCGGCGCGCCGCTCGGGCTCGGGGAGCAGGGCCGTGAAGTAGGCGGTGAAGGCGACCAGGGCCGTCAGGATGTGCAGAACGTCGTCGGGGGCGTTGAGCGGCAGGAGGCCGCCGAGGGTGGCGACGCTTCCCGTGAAGACGCCGAGCAAAAACAGCCCCAGGTAGGCGATCCCGAGCACCAGCGCGTAGGTCTTCGATGCCGCGTAGCTCCGGTAAACGGCGAGGCCCGCGGCCCCGATCAGCAGGTGCGCGACGCTGTGGAACCAGTTGACCGCGAACAAACCCAGCTGCAGACCCTCGAAAGGACCCAGAACCTCTGCCGGCAGGGTCCCGAGGAGCAGCGGGGGAACGAATCCCGTAAGCCCCACCAGCAGGTACACCGCACCAAACACCTGGGCGAAGCGTTGAACCAGACTCATCTTCCTCCTCCGTCGAAACCCTCCATCTCCGTCCCCGAGCGGTTTCTTCTCGGACCTGCCGTGGTACGCTCCTACCGTGCGGAGTCGTGGCGTGCGTTGTTACCCACATTTTCGCACGCGTCGCGTCTGCATGTCCCAATTCCCCTGCACACAAATGTGTAGGGCGTTTGCATCTTTGGGGCCAATTTCGTCTCTGGCCGCTCCCTGAGGGTTACCGTGGTTTCCAGCAAGCGTTATACAAACGAGGTTGGCGGGCGTTCCGCAGGACCGGAGGTAGACGGAGGGCCGGTGGGGATCGGTTCGAAGATTTACGGGTCGTTCACGAAAGAGGGGAAGAGCGATGTTGCCGACTCCACCGAGGGCTTCAAGTAGAAGGGCGTCGTCGCCGAGCGCGCCGGGCGAAGGCGGCGGGGTGACGATCGACGGCGTCACCGGTTCGCGGATCTGGCTCGTCCCGTTCCTCCTGCTGTGCGTGCGTGAGGGCGGCGCTTGCGGGCGCGAGCTGACCGAGCAGATCTGGGACCTGGGCTTCGGGGGCATGCGGCCGGGGGAGGTGTACCGGGTTTTGAGGGGGATGGTAGGGGAGGGGATCGTAGCGTCCTTCCGCGAGGGCGGGAAGATCAGCCCCTCCAGCGGCGTTACGAGATCACGGCCGCGGGTGAGGCCTGCCTGGAGTTCTGGGCGAATTCCCTGGAGCGCTACCGCGACGAGACGGACCTGTTCTTGAGGGCCTACGCCGGAGAGACCGCCGGCGGAGGTCGGGGATGAAGAGCCGGAGGCCGGGCCGGTACGGGGTGGCACGCGGGACGCGCCCCACGAGCGCCGAGACGGGCGTCGTCTTCGTTCTGGCGGCGGGAGGTTTGCGTTGCATGGGCGGATCGGCGCGGACCGGCGAGGACGGGTCGGGCGGCTTCCTGGGCTATCCGGCGGCAGAGATCTTCTGGCGCGACGCCCTGGAGGAGTTCGTCCATCAGGAGGACCGGGGCGTCCTGGAGGACATGATCCTGGAGACCAAGGAGAGGCCCGGCGTTTCGCTGCACGCCGAGCTGCGCTTCCGCGACGTCTCGGGCCGCTTCAGGCCCGTCGAGGTCGCCGCGCAGAACGTGATGGAGGTGCCCTTGGAGGGCGACGCGGGCCTCCTCTTCGTCTCCGCCCGCGACGTCTCGGGGCGCGAAGCGTTCGTGCGGGACGGGAAGGGCCCCGTGCGCCCGGAGCTCGAGGACGACCTCAGGCGGGCCGCGGCGAACCCGGGCGAGGAGTTCAGGATCCACTACCAGCCGAAGGTGTCCCTGAAGACCGGGAGGATCGTCGGTATGGAGGCGCTCCTGCGCTGGGAGCACCCGGGGCGCGGCATGGTGGGTCCGGGCGAGTTTATCC
>JADDPV010000001.1 GCA_016781705.1 Rubrobacter sp. | reverse complement strand
GGCTATAGCCTCCCGGGAGAGGCGGTTCAGCCTCAGAACGCTAACCGCGCGTCGCTCGGTTAGCCGGTCGAGCCATCTCGAGAGTGCTGGTGCATTCTCCTTGCGGTAGGTGAATAGCAGCAGCATCCGCTCGCCGGAGGTGCGTCTTGCCAGGTAGGTTAGAAAGTCCAGCGTCGCGGGGTCCGCCCACTGCACATCGTCCAGAAAGAGAACGACACCCTCGTGATCCTCGCTTTGCGATTCGCGGATAAGCTCATCGGTGAGCGCTCGGTAAATAGGGGTAGCGCTGTAGGGTTCTTCCCCCAGCCGATGAACGAGTTCGGAGCCGGACAGCTCGAGCATCATCTGGCCGACGTCGGGTAGTGGCTCCAGAGCCTCCATCACCGGTTCCAACGGCGGGCTCAACTCCCGCTCGTAGCAGCGCCCTGCGAACGCCCGCACGTTGCGAGTGCGAGCATACCCCAAGAACTCCTCAACGAGCCGCGTCTTACCCACCCCCGCTTCGCCATCTACCGCAACGGCGACCCCTTCACCATCCATCGCCTCCCTAAGTCGCTCGGTGAGCAGCGCGTATTCCCTGTCGCGGCCCACAAAGTGCGTGCGGCTCAAGGAATAGGGGAACTTCAGGGGCCGGCGGGGTCTAGGGTAACGCCGGTTCTCGTCCACCCCAGGTACATTGCGGGCCTCAATCTGCTCCTTGAGCCGGGTCAGCTGCGGAGAGGGGAGGGCGTTCAAATGCTCCGCCAGCGTCCTGGCGTACTCTCTGTACACGATCAGAGCAAGCCCCTGCTCCCCGGAGCAGTAACGGTAGAGCATCAGCCGGCGATGCAGTTCCTCGCTGTACCTCTCCAGTGCGAGTGCGTCCTCGCAAGCCTCTATGGCCTCCGTATAGAGTCCCTTCTGGGCGAGGCACTCCGACAGCAGCGAGAAGACGGATAGCTGGCGCTCGCGCCATTCTTGCCTGGCTTCTATCGCCCAGTCTTCGTAGGGGTCTTCGGCCAGAAACGCACCCCGCGCGAGCTCGAGGGCCGCCCGGCACTTACCTACGGCTTCTTCGAGGTTCCCCGCACGCCAGGCCGCTTCGGCCCTCTTCTGATGCTCCTCAAACTCCCAGGCGTCAACGTCGCAACCCGAACCCCGATCGAACAGATAGCCGGGGCGTTTGCTGAGGATGTAGCGGGAGTCGGAGCCGCGTTTGAGCTCCGGCTCCAGCGCCCGGCGCAAGAGGCTTATCGTTACCCGCAGGCTCCGTTCCGCGCTCTCTACGGGTGCGCCGGGCCACAGGGCTTCCAGGATCTCGTCTCGCGAGAAGGCGCTCCCGGGCCGCGTGAGCAGGAGCTTCAGGAGCGAACGCGTCTTTTGCCCGCCCCACTCCTTGGGCCCGATGGCGTCCTCTCTGCGCCAGACCCGGAAACCACCGAAAAGCTTGACCTTCAGCTGGGCCATCTCCACCGCCCTGGTGTGCGAGATCGTCAACTATGTAAGTCTAGCAACAAAATAGTAGTGTCGGTACATCCGACCGTGGTTCCGCTCCATAACAAAATTTTAACAACGGGTCGCTAGCCTCCTGTCCAGAAGTCAAGCCGCGAGCGAAGGAGGTCGGCACGTTGATGAGCGAAGCCCTAAGGTTCGACCCGGTCAAGTACAAGGAGACGACCCGTGAGCAGTGGCAGGAGGCTGCTGGCGCCTGGCACCGATGGGGACCGACGCTCGAAGCGTGGCTGGGAGAGGCGACCGAGGTAATGCTTGACATGGCCGGCGTCGGTCCCGGCAGCCGGGTGCTCGATGTGGCGGCGGGAGCGGGAGGGCAGACCATAGTGGCGGCTCGGCGCGTAGGACCGGATGGCTACGTGCTCGCCACGGACATCTCCTCCAACATCCTCGAGTTCGCCGCGGAGTCTGCCCGCCAGGCCGGCCTGACCAACGTCGAGACGCGCGTGATGGACGGTGAGGGTCTGGAAGGACTCGAGGAGGGATCGTTCGACGCTGTGATCTCCCGCGTCGGTCTGATCTATTTCCCCGACCAGCAGAAGGCGCTGGCAGGTATGCGCCGCGCGCTCAAGCCCGGTGGGAAGATAGCAGCCATCGTCTACTCGACACCCGAGAGTAACAAGTTCTTCTCCATCCCCGTCTCGATCATCCGCCGGCGGGCGCAACTTCCGCCCCCGCTCCCCGGACAGCCGGGTCCCTTCAGCCTTGGCACTCCGGGCACTCTG
Organism: Rubrobacter sp.; assembly: GCA_016781705.1. Classification (GTDB taxonomy): domain Bacteria; phylum Actinomycetota; class Rubrobacteria; order Rubrobacterales; family Rubrobacteraceae; genus Rubrobacter_F. The sequence continues at coordinate 3,432 of JADDPV010000001.1, read as the reverse complement.
GAAAAGGTATTCGAGAGCGCCGGTCTGATAGACGTGCACAGCCAGGTTCTCGCCGCTCCGCTGCGCCTGCCCTCGGCCGCCGAGTGTATCCGTTTCGAGCGAGAGTCGTTTGGCGCGCTGCACCAGATGCTCTCCGGGTTGGACGATGCACAGAGAGAGGCAGCCTGGTCGGAGATCGAGCGGGAACTGCAAAGTTTCGAGGGCCCGGACGGGTTCGAGGGACCTTGCGAACTCGTCATCGGTAGCGGGGCTAGAAAGTAGTTGCTTTCTACCTGCGGTCGAATGAAGCGTGTAAACAGTGGCGGGAAACCCCGCCCTGAACAAAGGAGTAAGTAGTGAGACAAAAGATGCTTGCCGCAACCGTCCTGGTCGTCGGGGCGATGCTCAGCTTCACCGGCATCGCAGGCGCAGATGTCGCCGCGGAGACGACGGTCACCATCAAGGCCGAGGGCCGCGATCTCTTTGGTTACGTCAAGAGCCCGAGTCCGCTAAGGTGCGCCGACGACCGCATAGTCAAGGTCTTCAAGGTGACCCAGGACGGCAACCAGCTCATCGGGACCGACAACGCCTCGCTGAACGGTGATCGTTACATGTGGTCGCTCGGAAACACCGGGCTGAGAGGCAAGTTCTTCGCCAAGGCCCCCAGGATTGACGGCTGCGAGGGGGACAAGAGCGAGACCATCTTGGTGCGGTAGTTAGTCTAACCGTCGCAGAGGCGGTGGGTTGCAGCGATAGCGGCGCTCTCGGTATCAGGGAGCGCCGCGCTCGTGAAGACAGGCCTTGTTGTTCCCTCCGTCAACCACACCCCGGCAGATGGGCCGCGAGATCCGTCCCCAAGAAGAAAGGCACAAGCGTGAGGACCAAGTTCTCAAAAGCGTTGCGGGTAGGCAGGGTGAAGGGGTGACGGCCTGCGCCCTGGCCCGCCACGCACAGCGGAGCGCCGGCCTTGCGCGCTCCGTCGAAAGAAAGGAGCACAACCAATGATCCACACGAAAACAACCACGACGACGACGCTTGGGCTCAAGGCCCTCGCCTTCTGGTCTCTGGTTGCTGTCGCTCTCACGACGCTGGTGTTCGCCTCCCCGGCGTGGCCTAGCGGGCCGGCGAAGGCGAGGATAGTCACGCACATCACGCTCGCCGAGAGCTCCCCGTTCCATGGCAAGGTTCTCTCCAAGAGGGTCGCGTGCGAGCGCAACCGAACGGTCAAGGTCTACAGGGTCGACCCGGGGCCCGACGGCCTCTTCGGCACTACCACCTCCAACGCCGACGGCGAGTGGTCGATCCCGGCGGGCATCCCCCATGGGACGTTCTACGCGGTCGCCAAGCCGCGGTCGATAGGCACCGACAGTACGACCCTCTGCAAGCGGGCTGTATCGCGCGAGGTCACATGGGAGTAGCAGTCGTACAGATCAAGGGGTATCCCATTCGGAGCGTGAGCGATGATTAGTAGTAGTGGCGGCCGGACTTCTGGCGCTGGTGGGGACGGAACCGGCGGAGGCAGCCCCCCGGGAGCCAACTCACGCCCGCCTGAAGAAGGCCTGGCAGCTATCGTGGAGCAGAGAGGCTGGGGCCTCGACCGTACTGCCCCGCGAAGAGGACGTCCACCGCGCGCAAACCCCGGCGCGAAGAGAGCGACCTCGGTGCACCTCTACGGAATCAGGATAGGGGAGGTGGATGATCGGGACTACGACCCTTACCGCAACTACGTGTGCGATCGAGCCAGTGCTTGAGAGAAACTAGTCAGCAAGAGTTGGACCGGAAGGCGCAGAAGCGATGTCCGTCGAGAAGAAGAAGGCCAGAGCTTGAGTAGTTGATTATGGCGAGCACCCGCTTGCGGCGCCTTGTTGTCCTCTTGAAGGGATGGACGATCATGATCGATGAAGCGACCGTGGAACAGTTCAGGGTGAGTCTGCGCGGGGACCTCATCCAGCCCGGTGACGAAGGCTACGACGAAGCCCGCAAGGTCTACAACGCCATGATCGACAAGCGCCCGCGAATGATAGCGCGCTGCTCCGGCGTGGCCGACGTGATCAGCTGTGTGAACTTCGCCCGCGAGAATGAGGTGCTCTTGGCCGTCCGTGGCGGCGGCCACAACGGCGCGGGCTGGGCCGTAGCCGACGACGCCCTGGTAATCGACCTCTCGGTCATGAGAGGAGTGCGGGTCGATCCGCAAGAGCGCACCGTGCGCGTCGAGGGCGGCGCGACTTTGGGAGACATGGATCACGCAACCCACGCCTTCGGGTTAGCGGTGCCAGTCGGTATCGCCTCCACCACAGGCGTAGCAGGTCTCACGTTGGGCGGTGGGCACGGCTACCTAACACGCAAGTATGGCCTTACCATCGACAACCTGCTCGAAGCCGACGTTGTCTTGGCCGACGGGAGCCTCGTCAAGGCCAGCGAGGAGGAGAACGAGGACCTATTCTGGGCCATAAGAGGCGGCGGGGGCAACCTCGGGGTGGCCACCTCCTTCCTCTTCAGGGGTAACCCGGTGAGCATGGTCTACGCAGGCCCCATGCTCTGGGAGCTCGACCGGGCCGAAGAAGTGATGCGCTGGTATCGGGAGTTCAGCCTTCAAGCACCCGAAGAGCTCTACGGCTTCTTCGCCTTTTTGGTCGTCCCGCCGGGCCCTCCCTTCCCCGAGCACCTGCACAACAAGAATATGTGCGGGGTCGTCTGGAGCTACTCGGGGCCGCTTGAGGAGGCCGAGGAAGCCTTCAGACCCATCCGCCAAGAGGTCGGCCCTGCCGCCTTTGAGTTCCTCGGGCCAATGCCCCTCCCCGTGCTAAACAGCCTCTTCGACACGCTGCTGCCAGCGGGTCTGCAATGGTACTGGAGAGGAGACTTTGTCAATGAGCTGTCCGATGAGGCCATAGCGCTGCACATAAGGTACGGTTCGGAGCTCCCGACGCCACTCTCACTCATGCACCTCTACCCGGTAGACGGAGCGGTGCACCGAGTCGGAAAGAACGATACGGCCTTCAGCCACCGCGATGTTAACTGGTCGGCGGTCTATGCGGGCATCGACCCGGACCCGGCCAATGCCGAGCGCATCACAGAGTGGACCAAGGAGTACTGGGCGGCGCTGCACCCGTACTCGGCCGGGGGCGCTTACGTGAATTTTATGATGGATGAGGGACAGGAGCGTATCAGGGCTACCTACCGCGACAACTTCGAAAGGCTGGTCGCCATAAAGAACAAGTACGACCCGGCTAACCTGTTCCGCGTCAACCAGAACATAAGGCCCACCGCCGCCGTGTGACGGCCCCGTGAGGTACCTCAGTCACGGAGGAGGGGCGGCACCGCCGCACTCGGAGGCTACGCCAGATCTCCGGCCCCGCCGAGGCCGGCGAAGACGTGGTCGGCCAGGGCGTCGGCGAAATCCTCGTCGAGCGGGGCGTCATGGTTCCCGTGCTGCTGATGATCGCCGGGTAC
>JADDPV010000087.1:4153-5660 GCA_016781705.1 Rubrobacter sp. | reverse complement strand
CGCCACGACGGGTTTGCCGGTGGCCAGGCACTCGTACGTCTTGGCCGGCGAGATACCCCGGGTGAGCCCGTTGATCTTGTAAGGCAACACGAAGGCGTCCACACCCCGGAGCGCGTCCGGGAGGTTCGCGTGGGAGACCTCCCCCCGGTAGTCTAAGCCCGGGGTCTGGAGGAAGCCCCTCTCCACGCGGCCCAGACCGCCGACGAGCCGCACCGAGAACCCGGCCCGCGCGATGGCCCGCAGCGCGGCGAAGTCCGTCCGCTCCCGGCTCACGTGGCCGAAAAAGCAGACGGTGCGGACCTCCTCGGCGGGACGAGGGTCCTGCAAGGCGGCGAACCTCTCGTAGTCTACAGCCGGGCCGCTCAAGAGAGCGTCGGGCCGAAGGGGCCGCACCTTCCGCAACAGGTAGGTTGAGGTGCAAGAGACCAGGTCTGCCCGACGGAGGAGCTCACGTTCGGTCTCTCGGATATCCTTTGGGACGCCGGGGAAGTGCTCGTAGTCGTCCGCGCAATCGTAGAAGACCAGCCGGGGGGTGAGGCCCGAGATCAGGTCTAGCGTCGTCCTGGTCGGCGGGTAGGCCACGACGACCGGGGAGCGACCGGCGGCCTTCTCGAGGTCGCGCAGCACGCGGGGCAGAAAGACCCGCCTGTTCGCCCGCCTGAAGGTCTCGAGGGTCGGTGGGGCGACGAGGGGCGAGTAGACGGTCGGGCCCGGTTCCCCCCGCAATCCTTTGCCGCCGCCCCGGGAGCGTCCGAGCCTGGAGAGGGCCTTGCGCAGGGTGGCCAGGCCCGGACGCGGGTTCGCGAGGCCGGTGGTCTCGACGAAGACGGTTGGGTACCCGGCGCGGGCGAAGCGGGTGGCCAGGCTCTGGTGCCGCTGCCACAAGAAATCCCAACGAATACCCGCGAGCATGATCACCGGCGGCTTGCGCAAGCGTCCTACTCCCCGCCCATCAGGGCGTACGCGCCGGAGGGGTCAGGCATCGTCCCCTCGCCGTAGAGGCGATCGAGGCCGAAGAGGTTCAAGATCTCGACGGTCCTCTCCAGCCTGCGACCGCCGATCTGGCGGCGCCACCCGCCAACGGAAGGCTTATAGGGGGCTTCTTTGCGGCTCAGGGGCGAGGGGCGCTCCAGGTTGCGGTACGCGCGGGCGTCGAAGTCCTCGCCGAGGAAGGCGAACAGGCGCCTTAGCTCCTCCTTGGGGTGGACGAGAAGGTTCTCGTAGAAGGATAGGTGTATCCCTCCCGGTTCGAACTGCTTTAGCGGCACGTAGTTGTCTATGCACCAGAGGAAGAGGTGGCGCTCGTAGTCGTCGCGGGCTGCCCGAACCTCCCTCTCCATCGGCGACAGAAAATCCTCTACAAGCTCCCGTTGCTCCAGCGTCTCAAAGAGGTTGTCCTTCCACCCGAGCGCGAGCCTGGAGGCGACGACGGCGCAGGGGTGCCTGAGGAGGAGGACGATCGGCATGCCCGGAAAGTTCGCGCTCATCCAGCCGAGGAGGAGGTTGG
>JADDPV010000087.1:0-4018 GCA_016781705.1 Rubrobacter sp. | reverse complement strand
AGCCCGGCCAGCAGGAGCCGGCGCTCCCCCGACGGGTCCGAGCGCCACGCGGCCCTCCCGACGTAGCCCAGGAGTACCGCCACGAAGCCGAGCAAGGCCAGGAAGGCGAACACGCCGGTCTCGGTACCCTGCTCCAGGTAAAGGTTGTGTACCTGCTTGACGCCCTGCAGCCCCGTCCTGTCCTGCAGCCACGTGTACTGGAAGGTCCCCGCTCCCGTGCCGGTGAGGGGGTGTTCCTTCCACGCCTCCCACGCCACCCTCCAGTAATCCTCCCTGAAGCCGATGCCGACCGAGACGAGCCTCTGGCCGAGGTTCCCCGTCTGGTCCGGGTCGCTCAGGACGGCGCGGGCGGCCTGCCCGACCCCCCCGAATCCGGTGATGATGACGAACGCGAACCCGAGCGCGCCGAGCACCGCCCCGGCGGCGACCAGCGCCCCGAGCCCCCGCCGCGACTGCGGCGTCAGCTCGTAGCGGGAGACCAAAAAGGCGTAGGCCGCCTGCAGCGCGAAGGCCGCCAGGAGGGCCAGGATCAGGTCGTTCCGGAACGCCAGACCGTCGGCTACCTTCTGCTGCCCGGAGGCCTCGGTCCCGAAGAGTCCTTCGAGGCCCTGCATCCGCCACAGGAGCCAGGCGCCCGGCCCGGAGAGGAGGAGCAGGTTGGCGAGCATCTGCAACCGGTTGCTCCCGAGCACGAAGAGGACCAGGAGGCCTACCGCCAGGGACCCGATGCCGCCGCGGGAGAGCGTGAGGTAGAGGGTGACGAGAAAGGAGAGCACGAGGACCGCGTAGAGCCCGCGCAAGGCGAAGTTGCGCAGCGTGGTCATCCGGGCCAGCGCGAGTACGACCCCCATCGCCAAGATCACGGCGGTCGTGTTGACGTACCCTAGGGTCGAGTCGATCCTCACGGTGTCGAGGGACGTGACCGGGTACTCGATCGGGCTGATCTTCTGCAAGAGCCCGTAGCCGGCGACCGCCGCGACGATGAGGGCCGAGATGTCCGCGACCGGACCGACCTGGCGGTCGGAGGCGAGCGCCGCGAGCGTCACGAGAAAGGCCGCAAGGTACATCGAGGAGCGCAAGAGCTCATTGACCGTCTCCGTCTCGCTTATGGTCCAGACCATCGAGAGTCCCTTTACGGTGACGAGCGCCGCCAGGAGCGCGACCATCAGGATCCCCGCCTGCGGCAGGTCCTCGTAGAAACCGCGCACGAACAACGTCACGAACAGCAACCCCAGGATGCCCGCGGCCACCGGCAGCCAGAGCCTCTCGTAGTAGAGGCCGCTGTACATCATCCCGTAGGCGGTCACGCCCAGAAGCCCGAGCAGGATCAGCGCCTTGAAGACCGCGAGCATGCGTCCCGGGCGCCGGCCCTTGTCCTCCTTGCGGTCCTCGCCGGCGAAGAGGCCTCCCGAGTCGCCTGAAGTCTCGACCTTCCTCACGCCGGGGCCCCCGTCCGCTTGGAGCTCACGAGCATCTGTTCAACACCACCCCGAGGAGGTTTGCCCCCGCGTCGAGCAGATCGTCAGCGGTCTCGCGGGCCAAACTCTTCGGGGTGCGGGAGGCGTGCACGACGAGCAAGACCCCGTCGAAGCCGACCGAAAGATTCGGCGACCCCAGCACCTCGCCGGCCACCGGCGCATCGAGCAGCACCAGGTCCCGACGCCTCTCCAGACCGCGCACGGCCGCGACGAACGGGCCGCCCTCGAGCCAGGCCGCCGGAGCCGCCGGGACGGGCCCGGTCGGCACGACTAGCAGCCCAGGGACGATCTCGTGCCCGTACTCCTCCATGGGCCTCTCGCCCCTGAGGCCGCTGGTGAGGCCCACGAAGTTCGGCTCGCCGAGCGCCCGGTGCAGCCACGGGCTCTCGAGGTTGCAGTCCACTACAGCGGCCCGGCGACCCATGCCGGCGAGCGCCGCGGCGAGCCCCACGCACACGCTCGTGCACCCGGCCCCAGGCTCGGGGCTGGTAACGACGATGCTCCTCACCCCGTGCAGGGAGAGGAGGTTCTTCGCAAGCTCCTCGTAGTGTCCCCTCACGGGCGAGCCGGGCTCCAGCAGCCGCCTCGCCCCGGCTTCCTCTACGCCCCCCAGGCTCAGGTCACACCCTCCCTTCGACCCCGCCGTCCGGCTGTTGGTCCGGTACGGTCCCGTAGTCCGGTATGGCCCCGAGCACCGGCACCCGCAGGGTCATCTCGGCGTCGTGGACGCCCCGCCAGCCGCGGGTTCGCCCCTCGAGCAGCATGGCCGCGGCGCCACCGAGCAGCAGCCCCGCCCCGGCGGCGGCGGCCGCGTAGAGAAAGGGCCGTCCGTCCGCCCCCCCCCGTGGCGGCGGCGTCACCGCCCTCCTCTCGACCCGGGCGTCCGCGATCTGCGTCCCCCCGGCGAGCCTTTCTTCGTCGAGCCGTTCCACTCGATCGGCGAACAACTCGGCGTAGGCGTTCGCCGCGCGCGCTGCCTGCTCGGGCTCGGGGCTCGAGAACCCTACCCGCAGCCCCGGCTCGCCCCCCCCCGTCGTTGAGGGCCGGACGTCTAGCCGCTCCCTGAAGGCGCCGATGCCGTGCCCCCAGTCGGCCCGGCGCATCACCTCGCGGAGCATCTCGTCCGAGGCGACGGCGACCTGGACCTCCCGCAGAAAGGCCTCCCTCGCCTCATCGTCGGCAAGCTCCTCTTGAGGCTCCAGGCTCACCGTCGCCTCGGCGACGTAGACCGGCCCCCGGTACAGCCCCACGAGCAACGCCGCACCCGCGAGGACCAGCACGACGCCGGCCACGAGCAACCGCCGCTCCCGCAGGACGTGCAAGACCTCCGAGAACGAAGGCGCGTCCCGCCGCTCGCCGCGCCAGCCGCGTCTGCTAGTAGACGTCACTGTTGACCACCTGCTCGCGGTACGCCCCGGGGTCGGAGTCGAGGAGCTCCAGCAAGCCCGGCGCCTGCTCGGAGGGGCTCTTCGCCAGTATCTTGCGGGCCTGGTCGTACCGGCCCAAAACCACGAGCGCGTCGACGACCGCGAGGTCTACGGACGCCACGAGCGCCTCCTGCCGCTCCCTAAGCGGCCCGTTCAGCCCCTCAAGCGCGGCCCGCGCCTCGCGCCTGGCGCGCTTTATATGGCGCAACCCGTCCCGGGGGTCGCCGGTGCGCACCTCGATCCTCCCCAAGTCGTAGAGGCCCTGGAAGGAGAGGGAGACCTTCTCCTCCAGACTCTCGTACTCCTCCCTAGCCTCTTCCAGCTTCCCCTGTTTCGTGAGGATCTGGGCTAGGGCGCTCTGCGCGAGGGTGGCATTCGGGTCGAGGCGGAGCGCCTCCCGGTAGCTCTCCGCGGCGGCCTTGAGGTCCTTCAACCCCGTCGCCTGCAGGTCGCCGAGCAGCAAGTAGGGCGAGTAGTTGTTCGGATCCCGCTCGATCGCCTCCCTCAAAGAGCCCGCGGCGGCCTCGTACTTGCCCTGCTGCCGCAAGATAAAGGACTCGCTCTCGAGCGGGTCCGGATCGAAGGGGTCCAACCGCGCGGCCGTCCGCGTGGCCTCCAGCGCGCCCCTCAGATCTCCCGCCGCGACCAGCCGCAACTCCTCGCCAAGGTAGTAACGCGAGAGCGCGAGAGCCGTCGCTAGCAAGACGAGGGCCCCCACCAAAACCCCCGCGGATACCCTGAAAACGGCACGGCTCATAGAAGGATCACCACGCAAGAGCATACCCACACACCAACCCGAATACAAGCCGTTCACGCCGCACCCGGGGGTCATATAACCCGGAGACGGGCACAAAAAGCGGGCCCCCGAAGGGGCCCGCCTATGATGCCTGAGTTCGGCTACTTACTTACCGAACGATCCTGCGGGCCACGAGGCCACCGGCCACCAGCAGGGCACCGGCGCCGAGCGCCAGCAGCGAGGCGCCGCCCGTCGCCGGGAGCGTGCCGCCGCCGCCAGCGGTAGCGGTAGCTGTAGCGGTCGGGCTAGCGGTCGCGGTAGCGGTCGCTCTAGCGGTGCCGCCGCCGCCGCCGCCGCCCGCCGCCGCCGCCGCCGCC
>JADDPV010000216.1 GCA_016781705.1 Rubrobacter sp. | reverse complement strand
TTATCCCTAGCCCCGTGCCACAGCAGACCATGATTTCGGACAAACTCTTCCACCCTACCAGCAAAAGCGTCCATGTCCGTATGGTCAGGCCACGGTAGGCGAGCAAGGTCAAAAGCCATTTTGCGAGATGCTTCAGACCCATCGAACTCATACTCCACTACTGAGTTGCTATCCAACACTACATGCTCGCCGATGACCCGGGCGTTCCCCCTCATCCACCTTGGCGGGCCCAGCACAAACCGGAAATTTTCCATACTCCTCCACATGCAACGCCATAAAACGGGATAAGCCGTTTCATATTACCACGCCCCTGCATACCCTGAGCTTCATGAACACCCCGAAAAGGAGGAAACGATGCTGAAGGAGCCCGTACAGCAAGAGTGGGTTAGCTACCCGGAGGCGGAGCGCTACTCCGGCCTCTCGCACACAACCCTGTGGCGCTACGTGACTAGCGGAGAGCTGAAGGCCGCCCGCGTAGGCCGGAGCGTGCGGATACATCTCCCGTCCCTGCGCGAGTTCATGGAGGCCGCGTCGGAGGAAGCCGTAGGAGAGTAAGACGGGCCGCCCCCGACAGCGGCCCGAACACCGGGCGTAAGAAACACGAAGGAGGTGAGCAATGTAAGTCGGTAGGTTAAGCCCGAACATCATCCATCAGCGATTCAAGAAAGTCGAGGACTCAAGTGACGGAAATAGGCTTCGCGCCCAAAGAAGTAATGCCGCAAGAGGTGTGCCGGCTGGAGGTTATGGCCGCGGACAAGGCGGACACTTACGGCCCGCAAATCTACCTGAAGCTCAAGGTCGTCGGTGGAGAGCACGACGGCCATCAGTTCAACGACTACGCCAACCGCGACGAGGACACCGGGCAGATCAAGCAGGGCTCCAAAGCCTGGTCGATCTTCGAGGCTTGCCTCGGCCGGGACTTCCACAAGCGTTCCGGCGTCTCCTTGGAGAGCCTGGTCGGAAAGCAGTTCGTGGGCCAGGTAACGCAGACGAGGACCGGAAGCCGAAACAAGGTCGAGCACGGAACGGTAGGACCGGTGCCGCCGGAGGGTCTCAAGACGACTCCGCAGACGGAAGCCGAAGACCCGGACGAAGATTTCGCGGACCTGCCGTTTTGAAGGAAGTAGGCAACGGGGAGGGCTTCGCGTCCTCCCCGCACCTCAAGGACTCGCACATATGGTAGCAGCCACGCAGAGTATGAAAGACCTTAGACAATGGCTTGTGTGGCGTTCTGAGGAGCGCGACGGCAAGCCGACGAAGATTCCTTACTCACCTTCGACGGGCTCCAGGGCTAGCAGCACAGACCCCGAGAGCTGGGCTTCTTACTCCGAGGCCGTGAGTATTTGCAAGGAGCACGGCTACGGCGGCATAGGATTCGTGTTCACTGCCGAAGACGATCTGTGTGGCGTGGACCTGGACGGCTGCCTGGACCCGGAGACAGGAGAGATAGAGAGCTGGGCTCAGGAGATCGTCGAGGAGCTCGACTCCTACACCGAAATCAGCCCCTCCGAGACCGGCGTTCATATCCTTGTGAGAGCCACGCTCCCGGAGGGACGAAACCGCAAGGGACGGTTCGAGGCATACGACCGGGGCCGTTACTTCACCGTCACCGGCAAGCACCTATCAGGTACGCCACAGAGCATAGAGAGCCGCCAGGAGGAGCTACAAAGCGTCGTCCGGCGCGTGTTCGGTGAAGAGAGTACCAACGGCCACAGAGAGCCCGTAAGGACGCCCGAGTCGGCAGACAACGGCCTCCACGATGCCGAGATAATCCGGAAGGCTCTCGCCGCATCCAACGGGGAGAGGTTCTCCCGCCTGTGGTCGGGAGACACGAGTGGCTACGGGAGCCATTCGGAGGCCGACCTGGCGCTGTGTGGGATGCTGGCGTTCTGGACCGGGGGAGACGCCACGAAGATTGACTCTCTGTTTCGAGGGTCAGGCCTCTACCGCAAGAAGTGGGACCGCAAGGATTACCAAAACAGGACCATAGCCGAAGCCCTGAGCGGCAAGACGGAGTTCTATAAGGCTCCCAAGACGGTCACGCTCGCGGACGGCACGGAGCGCAGGATAGAAGAGCTCCGGCCGGAGGAGATAGGTCAACTCCTCTCCGGCGTCGAACCAGAAGAAGTCTCGTGGCTATGGCCTTCTTGGTTAGCACTCGGAAAGCTGGCGCTCGTGGATGGAGATCCCGGGCTCGGCAAGAGCGCCATGACCTTAGACCTAGCCGCACGTGTGAGCGCCGGCCAAGTGTTCCCGGACGGCGCCGAGTGTGAACCGGCCGGCGTGGTGCTGCTCTCCGCTGAGGACGGCCTCGCGGACACGATACGGCCGCGCCTGGACGCCGCGGGAGCCGACACCTCAAGAATACTCGCGCTCGCCACGGTGCCCGACGAGAACGGACACGACAGGCTTCTCTCCATCCCGGAGGACCTGATGCTCATCGAGATGGGCATCAGGCGCGTGGGAGCCCGTCTCGTGGTCGTGGACCCGCTCATGGCCTTCTTGAGTGGTGACACCAACAGCCACCGCGACCAGGACGTAAGACGTGCCCTGGCGCCTCTCGCGGGCCTGGCGGAGAGAACCGGGGCGGCCGTGCTGGTCGTCCGCCACCTGAACAAGGCCGCCGCCAACAATCCGCTTTACAGGGGCGGCGGCTCTATAGGCATCATCGGAGCGGCGCGTATGGCGTTCGTGGTCGGCAAGGACCCACAGGACGAGAACCGCCGCGTGCTGGCGTCCACCAAGAACAACCTTGCGATGCCGCCGGCGAGCCTGATGTTCGGTCTCGAGGAAGCCGAGGGCGGCTCTGTGAGGGTCAACTGGCTCGGGCAGTCCGAGGTTTCGGCCAAAGACCTCCTCGCCACGCCACAGGACCAGGAACACTCCGATGCCCGGGGTGAGGCAGTCGAGTTCTTGAACGACATCCTTGCAGACGGTCCCATGCCCGCGAAACAGGTTGTCGAAGAAGCCGACGATGCCGAGATAGCAGAGAAGACTTTGAGGCGGGCCAAGAAGGTCCTTGGTGTGATTGCGTATAGGGAGAATACAACCGGAGAGAAGCGCGGCGTGGGCCGGTGGATGTGGAAGCTGCCGATGGTGGATCTGGTCGAAGACGACGTTCAAGGTGGCCACCGAGACGTTCAAGGTGCTCACACTCCTCCAAAACAAAGTGGTGGCCACCTTGAACAGGTCGCAGGTACGAAAACACGAGGATTCGGCATAGATAAGCCAGACGTTCAAGATGGCCATATAGGTGCTTCAAGGTGGCCAGACGTTCAAGATGGCCAACCTTCAAGTTTGCCAGAAGGTGGCCACCTTAAAGAATGCGGACATGGTTACCCGGGCGGCAAGGGCTGCTACCTCTGCGACCCGGACCATCCTTATCGCAAGAACGGGAGTGCCTCGTGAGCCTCCGGCGCCTCGTCCTCACCTTCGAGCGAGATGCCACTACCATCCGCGCCCTCTACTGCACCAAGACAGGCCCCAACCCCGGCACGAAGGCGCGGGCCCGCGAGGTCACCGAGCTCGCCACGTCGGGACTCAGAGAAGCGCTCGCAGCCTTAGAGGGTCGTGTCGATGTGGTCGGGGAGTCGGGCTTCGAGACGAGGGAGGATGTCGTTGTGGTCGAGAGAAGGGAGGCGGTATGACGCGTGAGACGGCGGCTAAGACGGTGGCGGCCACGAACGGAGCGGCGCGTTTGCTGGACCTAGTCCTCGAACGCGCACGCGCGTAGGGAAGGCACCTGTGAGTGCTGCCACCTCCAACCCCAAGAATCGTACAGCCCAAACTTTGACAGGCCCACGTAGGCGCGCGACGGCGCGAATAGGCCGAGGAGAGGGAATCGGCATAGATAGCGGGGATCGGGAAGTCATCAGGCGTAGGAATCGACGTTGACACCACACCGAAAGGAGAGCTAGATGGACAAAGAACTACGAGAGAGGAACGCGAGGGAGGAAGCCCTCCTACGGGAGCGCGAGGAGATCGCCCAACGTCGTGCGAAAGAAGAGCGGAATCGCCTCGCGGTTGCGGAGGGTGAACGTCAGCGCTTGGCCGAGGAGCGGCGCAGGCTGAACAACGATCCGAGCATCGCGGCGGCCCTCGTGCGCATCGACGCGGAGGAGAAGGCCGAGCAGCACCGCGCGGCCGAGGCAGAGCAGCGGCGCTACGAAGCAGGCCGAGTCGAGCTGGAGCAGGAGGTGGACAGACGCTTAGCCTTGTGGATGGCTTCTGGCGGGTCGCCGGAGACCTTCCCCCGGGCCGACGTACAGCGCGAAATCCTGATGAAGCGCCAACAGGATCGGCTCCGTCAGCAGGATCAAGCGAGCGTGTTCTAGACCATCGGCAGCCAAACTACTGCGAACGGCCGGTATTCCCTCCCGCTGGCCGTTCGCTTGTAACATGCTTTCACGGAATCCGGGAGCCCGAAATTATATCGGCGAAGGTAGCCCGCTATTTGCAGGGGGCCTCTAAATCCGGTGCCTGCCCCCACCCCCGGCCCGCGCCCGTCCGCGGGCCGGGTGTTACAAGCGCCGGAGCCGCCTGGGAAACCCTCTGAACGCGCGACGCCCGCACGACACGCCCACGCGCGCGAGGCTTGCTACAAGCGCTGAGAGGTCCGCAGTCGGGCAGCGCGGGCCCAGCCTCTTCTGGTGCATAATGTGAACAGCAGTCGACGCGGGAAGGGGAGCACATGGAAGGCTTACGGTGGCCCGCTATGGTCTTCGGGCTCTTTGGTGCGGCGGTAGCGTTCGTCTCCGGCTTCGTGGACATGCTGGCGTCGAACCTCGGTGGCGGCCTGCTGGCTATCGCGGGCTCGATCTTAGTGTGTGCGATCTCCGCCATGACGCCCTCTCTGCCCGCGTGGAGTGCGGGCCTCTTTGTAGTCACCGCGCTTGTGTTCCTGGTGGTGAGTTCGTTCGCGGTAGCCTTCTCGGGGCCGTTGCTGTTGATCGCCGCAATCCTTGGGGGGTTTGCCTCGTGGGGTAGGAAGAGAACGTCGGCCGCGCGTCACGTGACGTAGGTGGGCGAGGAAAGGATCTGGCGCGTGCTCCATTTCGTTCGGAGGTTGGAATCTAGGGAGACGGTCCTTGTGTGGGTAGCCGGGGTAGTCCTGGCCGTACTGGCGGTGAGCCTGATAGTCGGGAACGCTGGCATCGTGGCCGGAGCCCAGATCGCTGCCGCTGTGGGCACGCTGGTCCTAGCGGGCCTCGCCTACGCCCAGGTAAGCGAGATGCGCGAGGTACGCATAGCCCAGGAGCGCCCGCAGGTCATAGTGGACGCCGACTACAGTGACAAGGACACGATCTCGGTCGTGGTCCGGAACATCGGGCCGGGGGCCGCGAAGGACATCTCCTTCGAGTTCTCGGCGCCCCTGTCCTCGACCCTGAGCGATCCTAAGGGCGGTCCGGGAAACTTCGTGGTCTCCGAACTGCCCTTCTTAAAGGACGGTCTGGATTACCTAGCACCGGGGAGCGAGATCCGGAGCGGTTGGGACACCTACGCCAGCCTCTTCGGCCTGCTGCAAAAGGAGGGACCCACGGACGGCATCAGCGTGACGAGCCGCTACCACGACCTGCTGGGCAGAAACTACACAACGGAGTGGAAGATAGACCCGCTCAAGGTCGAGGGGACGATGAAGTTTAGCGGACCGCGTAAGAAAGGAGTACACGAGCTCGTAAGTGAGGTGAACGCTCTG
>JADDPV010000132.1 GCA_016781705.1 Rubrobacter sp. | reverse complement strand
AGCGGCAATGGAGGAGAAGGGCGAACTTTGTCTCCGGTAGGAGGTGGGGCGGTTGTGGGAGGCTGGCCTCTCCGGGGAGGAGATAGCGAGGGAGATGAGCGTGGACCCCGCATGGTTCGAGAGCCTGGTCTCCGTGCTCGACCCGGAGGGCCAGGAGGGTGAGGAGCGGGCGGACTAGAACGTGCTGAACGCGCTACTCTTCGGGCTCGTGGCGTCGAGCGCGCTCGTCCTCGGGGGCGTGGTAGGGGCCTTCTACCGGCCGCCGCAGCGCGTGATCGCGGCGGTCCTCGCCTTCGCGAGCGGGGCTTTGATCACGGCGCTCGCTACCGACTTCTTCGCCGAGTCCTTCAGGACGGGTGGGGCGCTCTTTTCGGGCATAGGGCTCCTCTTTGGGGCGGCCGCCTTCGTCGTGGCGAACACCCTGCTCGACCGCTACGTCGAGGGCGCCGGGAGCAGCGTCTCCGGCTTCGCCATCCTGGCCGCCGTCGTCCTCGACGGCATCCCCGAGAACATGGCCCTCGGTGTCACCCTGCTCCAGACCTCCGGCACAGGCGCCCTGGCGCTCCTCGCCGCCATCTTCGCCTCGAACCTCCCGGAGGCATTGGGTGGGGCAGTCGGCATGCGGGACCAGGGCCGCACCCGACTCTTCGCCATCTCCGTCTGGACCGCTACCGCCGTCGTGCTCGCCCTCTCCGTGGTCGCCGGCAACGCCGTCCTCTCGGGCGCGAGCGCGCAGACGCTCTCCGTCCTCCTCGCCTTCGCCGGCGGGGCCGTCCTCGCCTCCCTCGCCGACACCCTCATGCCCGACGCCTACCGCGAGGGCGGCCCCTACGTCGCCTTCGCCACCGCCGCCGGCTTCTTCGTCTCGTTCCTGCTCGCGGAGCTATAGCAGGTCAGTCGGTCAGCATTTCGGCTGGTCAGCTTTCGAAACGTCCGCCCAGGTGCTGCGCGAGGAACCTCTCCGCGGCGGCGTAGAACTTGAGGCGGTTCTCGGGTCTGGCGAAGCCGTGGCCCTCGTCCTCGAAGAGCAGGTACTCGTGCTCGATGCCCTTCTCGCGCATCGCGGCGACGATCTGCTCGGCCTCGGCCTGCTTGACCCTCGGGTCGTTCGCCCCTTGCGCGATGAGCATGGGGATCTTTATGCGGTCCACGAAGAAGAGCGGCGAGCGGCTCTTCAAGAACTCCTCGTCGGTCTCGGGGTTGCCGACGCGCTCGTGGAAGGTCGAGACGAGCGGCTTCCAGTAGGGTGGGATGCTGTTTATCAGCGTGACGAGGTTGGAGGGACCGACGATGTCCACCGCGCACCGGAACAGATCCGGCGTGAACGTCGCCCCGACCAGCGCCGCGTACCCGCCGTAGGAGCCGCCGTAGATAGCCACCCGCTCGGGGTCCGCGATCCCTTCACCCACGGCCCAGTTCACCGCGTCGACCAGATCGTCGTGCATCTTCGCGCCCCACTCCCGGTCGCCGGCGTTCAAGAACCCCTTGCCGTAGCCGGTCGAGCCGCGGTAGTTGATCTGTAAACACGCGTAGCCGCGGTTGGCGAGCCACTGGGCCTCCGGGTCGTAGCCCCACCCGTCCCGCGTCCAGGGACCCCCGTGCACGTTCAGGACCATCGGCAGGCCCCGCCCTTCCGCGCCGGGCGGCAGGGTGAGGTAGCCTTCGATGTGCAGCCCGTCGCGGGCGGCGAAGGAGACGGGCTCCATGCGGGCCAGGACGTACTCGTTCAGCTCCGGCCGGCCGTCGAAGAGGTGGGTGCCTTTTCGGCTCCTGCGGTCGTAGGCATAGTAGGAGGCGCCTCCTTCGTCCATTGTGAAGGCGACGAGCCATCTCTCGTCGACGCGGTCGCGGCTCACGACCGCGAAGTCGCCGCGGTTGAGCCTTCGTATCTCCTCGAAGTCCTCCCGGATGCCTTCGTCGAGCACGACCCATTCGGCGCGGGAACGCTCGATGGCCGCGGCCTGCGCCTCGTGGGTCTCGGGGTGCACCATCACCTCGCCTACGTCGTAGCGCGGGTCCTCCACGAGCACCTCTGACGCGCCGCTGTCGAAGCCGAAGGCGACGAGCCGGGCCGCGTTCGCTCCGCGCGAGTCGCGGAGGTACATCCCCTCCCCGTCCCCGGCGAAGCCCACGGGGCCGCTCGAAAGGGCATCCTCCCTGCCCCAGGCGACGAGTTTGCGCCACCCGGCGCTTTCGTCCTCACGGACGAGCAGATCGAAGCCGCCCTCCGGCGTCGCGGCGAGCGCCCCGCGCACCCGGAACTCCCGGTCGGCGACCCACCCGACGACGTTGCCAGGGTTCTTGGCGACGATCTCCAGTTCGCCCGTCGAGAGGATCAGGCGGTAGGCGTCGTGTAGCTCGGGGTTCTCCCGGTTGAGCCCGACGAGCAGCGCGTCCGGGAAGCGACGGCTCTTCTCGATGAGCCGGGCCTGCACCCCCTCGAACGGCGTGAGGACGCGGTCCTCCTTCGTCGCGGGGTCCACGGCGTGGACGCGCCAGTTCTCGTCCCCGGCCTCGTCCTGCAGGTAGACGACGTGCCGGTTGTCCTCCGCCCAGAAGTACGACCGGATGCCGCGCTTGTTGTCGTCCGTCACCGGCTCGAACCCGTCGCCGCCCACTGGCGTTCCGACCGGCCCGACCCAGACGTTCAGGACGCCGTTCTTGGGGGCGAGGTAGGCGAGACGCTCGCCGTCGGGGGAGAGGCGTGGCTGGGCCAACTTCGGGTTGCCGAAGAGGGTCTCGCGGGGGATCAGGGGCGGCGGCGTGGAGGTCGCGAAGTCGCTCATCTCTTCCTCTCTCTGGCTCCGTTACGCGCGGAGTTTAACGCGAGTGAAGACCGGGGCCCTCCTCGCCCCCGGGTCCGTAGGGCGAGCATACGGTCTCCGCGTCTTGACCCGGGCGCTCCGACGTAACTACACTTGCCCCGGTTGATACCGTAGCCTGGAGGACCTCACAAGTGCGGCGTTTATTGCTCTCCTCTATCTTTGTTCTCCTGGGCCTCTTCGCGCTCTGCGCCGGTGTCGCGTGCGGCGCGGGGTCGGGCGGGGAGGGGCGCGGGCCAGACGCCCCCGAAACCGAACCGGCGGGCGGCTCCAGGGGTGAGGAGGGGGTCCGGGAGGCCGCCGGGGGTGAGACGGCGGCAGCGTCGGAGCCGATCTTGGACGAGAAGTGGTACGAGGACTCCGACGGCAACTACGTGCCGGACTTCATCGAGGTCGCGAACGGCTTCGATCCCGAGAAGAACGACTGCGCACCCGAGGAGTGCCCCGGCGCCGCCGAGGGCATAGACTTCTACACGCAGCCCAGGAACGCGCTCCTGATCCTCGACTCCTCGGGCTCGATGGCAGCCGACGACGGCACGGGACGCACCAAGATGCAGGCCGCCAAGGAGGCGCTGCTCAGGTACTCGGGGGTCTCCCCGGTGCTCTTCGAGACGGGGTTCATGGTCTTCGGCCACGAGGGCGACGCGACCGAGGCCGGGAGGCCCGAGAGCTGCGAGGCGGGCGGCGAGGTTCTCTCGCCCATCGGCGAGGTGGACTCTTCCAGCTTCGAGGAGACCATCTCGCGGTTCGAGCCGGCGGGCTGGACCCCGATAGAGGGCGCCTTGAACGAGGCCGGAAGGGCGTTCTCCGGCAAGGAGGGTGAGATCAACCGCGTCATCCTCGTTTCCGACGGCATCGAGACCTGCGGCGGCGACCCGGTAGCGGCCGCCGAGGGACTGCGCCGCTCCGGCATCGAGCTGACGATAGACGTGGTGGGCTTCGGCGTCCCGGACGACGAGACCGAGCAACTGAGGGACATTGCCACGGCTGGGGGCGGCGAGTACTTCGACGCGAAGACCGGCGCCGACCTCGACCGCTACTTCCGCCAGCAGGCGGAGGCGCTGAGCGAGACGTGGGACGCCTTCGCCTGCGAGCTAAGGAACGGCTTCCACGACACGATCTGCGACCAGAACCAGTGCAACGACGCCACCGCGTTCCGCATCCCCGACGAGCAGCGCAAGTACGAGTACGACAGCCCCGAGTACCGGGCCCTCCAGGACCTCTCGAACCGCATTTCGGCGGGGCTCGAGGAGCGCCAGAGGGCGCGCGACGAGGCTTCCGCCAGGGCCAACGAGCTCTTTGACCAGCACCAGCGGCTCCAGGAGGAGTACACCAGTGCTTTCCGGGAGGTGTACGGTGGGGCGTGACCCGACTTCTTGCGCACCGATGCCGTTCCTCCGGGGATCTCGTTACTCCAGGACGACGAGGCGCGGCAAGAAGAACAGCGGGTAGAGGAGCAAGAACAGGTCGGGCAGCCAAGGGCGAGGTCGAAGTCTCCCCGTAGGTCCAGACCGAGATCGCCTGCAACCCGCGGCACGGAAGATGAGCGCGGGATGAGAGCGAACCGACGCCAGGCCGAACTTCCCCTTCGATAGAGATACACGCTCGTGAGCTTCGTGGCCGAAAAGAGCGGATCCGGCGGAAAGAACGGCCGGCTCCACGCGACCGGGACCGGATATTCGTGGTCCTCGAAGAGGTGACGCGCCTGGACGAGCCCGAGCAGCGCGATGAGCCGGCAGAAGACGAACCCGGCATCGATGAAGAGCAAGAACGGCTATGAGACCCCTTATGCGCCCTTTGAAGGTCGGGAGAACTGCTCGTCGAGCAGGGAGACCTGCGCCTCCGGCGGGAATCGGCCGGGCACTTCAAGTCGGGCTCGTGATGGCGCTGAACTTCTCGGAGGGCTTCGCGTGCCCGCGTCCAACCCTCGGGGTGTTCGCCTGGGGCGGGTTGGGCTTCTACCTCCTTTCCCGCGCGCTGCGGGGCATCCCCACAGGGCCGGCATATGCGTCCGGAAGGCTATCGGGGTGGTCGGCGCGCTCGTCTTGGGCATATCGTTCTTGGGGGAGTCGGCGACCTGGTGCGGCTGGTTGGGATAGCCCTGATCTTGGCGGGGGTGGTGGCGCCAAGATTCGCGGAGGCGGCGTGGGGAGGAAGACCATCAGAAGCTCGCGGAGGGGTTTACGAGGGTGGTTTCCTCGGTCCTGGTGGTCATCTTCTACGGGCTGAGGCTTGCTCTGCTGACGCTGGCGCTCGAGAAGATCGACGTGAGCGTCTCGTACGCTATCTGGTCGGGCGTCGGGATCGCGTTGGCCGCGAGCGACGCAGCACCCTTGCAGCCGGTGGGCTCTTCTTGACAAGCTCGCTGACGCACTAGCGGTTGCCCCACCCGGTCGTCTACCGTCCCGGACGCTCTGATATAAACGGGCCGTCCGGAAGCGTCGGAGAGGCAGGTGATGGAAGAGCGGAGCGAGGTGTGCCTTCAGGAAGAGGTCGAGCGGATGCGGCGTTCGGGGATGTCCGTGGACGAGATCGCGGAAAAGATGGGCGTGGACCAGACCTGGGTGGAGAGCCTGGTCTCTATGAGCGAGGCTCCCCCCTCGGCAGGGCACGGGAAGGATTGAAGGCGGCTTCACGAAAGCTGAGCCTCTATACTGGGAGAGCTTCCGTCGAAGAGCGGGAGCCGTCCGGCGAGATCCTGATACCCGAAATCTGAAGCCCGGCTCGCGGAAGGACCGATCTTTCCGCGAGCCGCTCTGTTAGAGGTCTCCGCGTCCGGCGCTCCTTACGCTACTTCGACCTCGGCGACGATGACGGTCGTGGTCTTGTCGGCGTCGGTGAAGTTGGGGAGATCCGCCGCCTCGCCCTTGGGCGAGGCGAGGGTGTTCTGAGTGGCCTCGACGGAATCGAAGTAGACCCCCGCCACCGGCGGCTCGCCTTCTTCGGAATCGGGCAGGCTGTGGTTCTGGACGTACTTTTTCAGTCCGGGTATCCTGGCCGTGAGGGGACCATGCGTGTTCTTCGAGTAGTCCCTGAACTCGTCGCCGCTCATCTCCGGTTTCCTGTACAGCAGGAATGTCGCTTTCGTCGCAGGCTCCTCCTCCCGTCCGCCTCCCCGGCGCCGGTATTCTATCCGGAGGCGCCGCTCTCGAGTACGTCCCGCATCGAGTACAGGCCGGGCTCCGCGCCCGCGACGAACAGCGCGGCCCTTAGAGCGCCGTCGGCGAAGGTGCGCCGCGAGAGGGCGCGGTGGACGAGCTCGACCTCCTCGCCCAACCCGTAGAACGTCAGGCGGTGCTCCCCCACGACCGACCCGCCGCGCACGGCGTGGACCCCGATCTCCCCCTCAGAACGCGGAGCAACACCCTCCCGCCCGTAGACGGCGAGCTCTTCCAGCTCCCGCCCCCGCCCCTCGGCGGCGGCCCGCGCCAGGAGCAGCGCCGTCCCGCTGGGCGCGTCCTTCTTGCCCCGGTGGTGCGCCTCGACGATCTCTACGTCGTAGCCGGCCAGCTTCGCGGCCAACTCCCGTACGACCTCACGCAAGAGGTTCACCCCGACGCTCATGTTCGGGGCGATCACGACGGGGACGCTCTTCGCGGCCTCCTCGACGCGGGCGAGCTGCTCCTCCGAGAGGCCCGTCGTGCCGATGACGTGCGGCTTGCCGTAGCGGAGGTGACCGACCGTCGCCTCCGGGCTGGTGAACTCCACGAGGACTTCCGCGCCCTCCGGTGGCTCTTCGGAGGCGGCGACGCCCGCCCTGCCCCACCCGCACAGCTCGCCCAGATCCCGGCCGGCCTCCGGAGCACCGGGGCCGACGACGCCGCCGGTGAGGACGATGCCCTCCGTTTCCAGGGCGGCGCGGCACAGCTCGCGGCCCATGCGGCCGGCGGCGCCGACTATGGCTACCTCTACGCTCAAACCTCTTCGGGGGTGGGGAGGAGGTTGGCCGACTCCTCCATGACCCGCCGCAGCGCTTCCAGGTTCTCGCCGGAGAGCGGGATCATGGGCAGCCGCATCTCGTCGGAGCACAGGCCGAGCAGGGAAGCTGCGGTCTTCACCGGGATCGGGTTGGTCTCGACGAAGAGCGCCCTGAAGAGCGGCAGGAGGGCGTAGTGCAGCTCGCGGCCCCGCTCCCAGTTGCCTTCCAGGAGGTTCTGGACCATGTCCGAGACGGCGGCCGGGGCGACGTTGGAGGTGACGGAGATCACGCCGGTGCCGCCCAGGGACATGATCGGGAGCGTCACCGGATCGTCGCCGGAGAGGATGCAGAACTCCTCGCCGCACAAGGCTTTGATATCCATCGCCATGTTCATCGAGAGGGTGGACTCTTTGACCCCGACGATGTTGGGGATCTCCGCGAGCCTGCCTATCGTCTCGGCGCTTATCGTCACGCTCGTCCTGCCGGGTATGTTGTAGAGGACGATGGGCAACGACGTGCTCTCGGCGACGGCGGCGAAGTGCCGGAAGAGGCCCTCCTGGGTCGGCTTGTTGTAGTAGGGGGCGACCTGCAGGGAGCCGTCCGCGCCGGCGCCCTCGGCCATCCTGGTGTACTTGATCGCCATGTCCGTGCTGTTCGAGCCGGTGCCCGCGATCACGGGCACCCGCCCGTTCGCCACCCGCACAGCGGTCTCGACGACGAGCCGGTCCTCCTCTTCGGAGAGGGCGGGGGTCTCGCCGGTGGTCCCGCAGGGGACGAGGCCGTGTATCCCCTGGGAGATCTGGAACTCGACCATCCCCTCCAGAGCCTCGACGTCGACCTCCCCGTTCCTGAACGGGGTGACGAGCGCCGTGAACGCGCCGCTAAACATCTCTCTCCTCCAGTTCGAAGTCCTCGTGGAGGCGCCGGACCGCCTCCTCCACCCGCTCTGCCGGTATAACACACGTGACCTGTATCTCCGAGGTCGAGACCATCCGTATGGGTATGCCCGCCCTGCCTAGAGCGTCGAACATCCGGGCGGCGTAGCCCGGGCGGTTGAGCATCCCGGTCCCGACCACGGATATCTTGCCCAGGTTCTCCTCGCCCTCGACCTGGCCGCCCAGAGAGCTTGCGACCTTGCCGGTGAGCCTCCTCGCCTCGGCGAAGTCGGCGCGCCTGACGGTGAAGGCGACGTCCGCGGCGCCCTCTTTGGGGGCGCTCTCCACGATCACGTCAACCGAGATGCCGGCCTGCGCGAGCGGGGCGAAGACGCGGCTCAGGGTGCCGGGGCCGGTCTTTATGCCGGTGAGGGCGACGCGCGAGACGTCGAGGTCGTGGACGATGCCGGCCAGGGTCTCGCGGGTCTCCAAGTGCTCCAAGTCCTTGCCCTCCCTTATAACCGTGCCCGGCCCCTCGTCGAACGAGCTCCTCACGTGTATCTCCACGCTGTACAGGGCGCCCAACTCGACCGCCCGCGGGTGCATCACCTTCGCCCCGCGCCACGCCATCTCCGCTATCTCCGCCGGCGAAATCATGGGGATGCGCCGTGCCGCAGGGACTATCCTGGGGTCAGCGGTGTAGATGCCGTCCACGTCCGTGTAGATCTCGCACCGGTCGGCGTGCAGCGACGCGGCGAGCGCGACGGCGGTGGTGTCCGAGCCGCCGCGGCCCAGGGTGATGACGTCGCCCAGGGCGTTCATGCCCTGAAAGCCGGCGACGATGACGACGTGGCCTTCTCTCAAGAGCTGCCGCATCCTCTCGGTTTGTATCTCGGAGATCACGCCCGAGCCGTGACGGCCGGTGATCCTCATCCCCGCCTGCGGCCCGCTAAGAGAGGTGGCCTCGACGCCCCTGTCGTGGAGTGCCATCGCCAGGAGCGCCACCGACTGGCGCTCGCCGGTCGAGAGGAGCTGGTCGATCTCGCGCGGAGAGGGGTCTTTTGCGACCTCGCCCGCGAGCGCGAGCAACCGGTCGGTGGTCTTTCCCATCGCCGAAACGACCACCACGAGATCCAGGCCCCCCTCGTGGGCCTTCTCGACCCGCTCGGCGACGGCCTTTATGTGCTCGGCCGTGGCGACCGAACTTCCGCCGTATTTCTGGACGACGATTCCCAAAGACCTTGCTCTCCCGTCCGCTGCTTGCGCGTAGCCTAGCGCATTCGGGGTCTATGGGCCATCGGTTTTCGGCTGGCCACCGGTCCGGGAGTGTTCCCCGCTCCGACGACGGAGCGGGGAAGCCGAGAGCTGGCCGCTGCCCGGGCTTCGGCCATGCCTTACGCTACCGGCTGGCCGCCGGTGACGTCGATGGCCGAGCCGTTGAGGTAGCTCGACTCCTGCGAGGCGAGGAGGACGAAAACGGGGGCCAGCTCGGCGGGCTGGGCGGGGCGGCCCATCGGGGACTGCTGGCCGAACTGGGAGACCGTCTCGCCGGCCATGGAGGCCGGGATGATCGGGGTCCACACCGGCCCCGGCGCCACGATGTTGGCCCGGACGCCGTACTGCACGACGTCCTGGGCCAGCCCCTCGGTGAACGTGACTATGGCGCCTTTCGTGGCGGAGTAGGGAAGCAGGGTCGGTGAGGGCTTGTACGCCTGCGCGGAGGCCACGTTGATGATCGAACCTCCCTCCGGCATGTGCGGGAGCGCCGCCTTGACCAGCCAGAACATGGCGTAGATGTTGGTCTTGAACGTGCGGTCGAGCAACTCGGTCGAGACGTCGGCTATCCCGTTGACCGTCCTCTGGTGGGCGGCGTTGTTGACCAGGACGTCTATCTTGCCGAACTCCTCGACGGCCTTCTCGACGATCCTGTTGCACTGCGCCTCTTCGCTGATGTCCCCGGGGACCTTCACGCACCTCTTGCCGGCCTCTTCGACGACCCGCGCCGTCTCCTGAGCGTCCGGCTCTTCCTCCTCGAGGTAGGAGATCAGGACGTCTGCGCCTTCGCGCGCGAAGGCCAGCGCCACCGCCCGCCCGATGCCGGAGTCCCCGCCGGTGATGATCGCCGCCTTGCCCTCGAGCCTGCCGCTGCCGCGGTAGGTTTCGTAGCCGTAGTCGGGTTGCGGCTGCATCTCCCCTTCGAGGCCGGGGTGCTGGTCCCGTTGGTCCTGCTCCGGGTACTCGGGCTGGGGGTACTGTTGCGTGGGGTCCTGCTGCGTGTGCTGGTCGCCCATCTGAGTCTTCCTCCTCGGTCCCTAGAGATGTATGTGTGGTTGGGCTTGCGGATGCGCTCCGTCTTCGGGGGCGCGTCCGGCAGGTGCCTTGCCCGCTCGCCCCTCGCGCTAAACGCTCCGGGAGCGGCGAACCTTGCTCGAAAGGCGCATTTTCGCGTCAAGGGAGCAATCCGTCGCGACGGGGCGGGCGCGAGCCCAATCGACGTTTAGCCCCGAGAATGATGTGAGCATATCTAAAAATCATCTCATAAATGCCACTCGGACGAGGCGGGAAGCTGAACGCTCAGGTCAGATAGATCTCGCAAGGGCCAAAAACGCCAATCGGAGCGGCTCTTCTGGTGTACCCTCTAGCAGAGAATGGAACATGATAGGAAAACCGCAGCGACGAGAGGAGAAGATCTTGAGCGAGAACGTACTGCCGCAGGATGTCTTCGAGGATTACGGGGGCGAGGAGGACAGGCTCTATTCCTACTCGGCTCTTATGGGCGTTTTTAGCCTGATCTTCGCCGTCTTCCTCTTGGTCGCCAGGGGCGTGGGAAGGTCCATACCGGAACGGGTAAGCGCGAAGGACATCGCGCTGCTCGGGGTTGCGACCCACAAGCTGAGCTTGATGGGGGCCCAGGACGCGGTCACCAGCCCCCTGCGCGCCCCGTTCACCAAGCTCCAGGAGAAGAAGAGTCCCAAGAAGGTCGACGAGAAGCCCCGGGGCGAGGGCCTTAGAAGGTCCATAGGCGAGCTCCTGACGTGCCACTTCTGCCTCGGCACATGGGTGGCCTCTTTCTTCACCTACGGCCTCATACTCGCGCCGCGCTTCACCCGCCTAATAGCCACCGTTTTCGCCGTCATCACCATCTCGGACCACCTCCATCAGACCTACAAGATACTCATGAAAAGGGCATAGCGGCACAGGAAGGATGCTAGGAGACCTCGTCCGGAGACTACCGCCGCACTGCGAGCACTTCCTAGAAGCCACTTACAAATACCTCAGTAGTATGACGATGCAGCCCAGTCACACGAAGCCGAGGTAGTTCTCCGCCCGCCGCTCGTAGCGCACCACCAGCCTCCGGAAGTTCCCCAGCGAGGCGAAGAGACGCTCGATCTTCCAGCGCCTCTCGTAGCGCCTGATAGCTTGCGTCCCCGTCCCCTACTTGGGTTTCTTCCTGTTCCTACGGTGCGGCGCAATCATCTCTATGCCCCGCTCTCGGAGGGCTGCGCCCAGCGAGCGGGTCGGAGTCATCGTAGGCCCGTGGTCCCCGATCAAACACTCTGGCTCCTCGCCCAGAAAGCTCGCCGCCAGGGAGGGTCGCTTCTACGAGCGTGACCTCCTCCTCGTGCGGCGCGAAGCACTCGCCGCGTGCGCACGGCGAGAGAGGAAGACCAGAAGCGTCTGCCAGAGCGCCATGAGCTTCGTACCCTTCCCCCGCTTGGTCTTCCCCACTGATCATCCTCCCCCTTTTTCGCCCCGACGAAGGTGCCGTCCACGGAGCACTCGGAGAGGTCGAGGCCACCCCGCTCCTTCAGGTCGAGGGCCAGGGTATGAAGGACCTCCTCCAGCACGCCCTCCTCGGCCCACTGTTGGAAGCGCCGGGGTGGCAGGTCTCTGTAGAGCGGGTAGCGCTCGGGCAAGTCGCGCCAGGGTGCTCTCCGGTGCGCAGGACTCAAAGAAGTATGCCGTTGAGGACGTCGCGGGGGTCTCGCCAGGGCCTGCCCCGGCCGTCCGCTCGACGAGGAGACCGGGGGATCAGCGATTCCAGCACCTCCCACTGCTCGTCGGTAAGATCCCCAAGTCTCCTCCTCAGTCCGAAGAACGAGTGGCGGACCGCCATATCCCTCCGAGCACATTTATGAGATAGCTTCTAGTCCCCTGCGCGCCCCGTTCACGGAGCTGAAGGAGAAGGAGAGCCCCAAGAGCGTCCAGGAGAAGCCTCGGGGCAGCGGGCTGAGGCGCTCCATCGGCGAGCTCCTGACGTGCAAGTTTTGCGTTGGCCAGTGGGTGGCCTCCTTCTTCGTCTACGGTCTCGTGCTCGCCCCGGCCGCCACGCGTCTTATCGCGAGCATCTTCGCCATCGTCGCCCTCTCCGACCACCTGCACCAGACTTACAAGGGCCTCATGAACAGGGTGTAGCGCTCCTTCGACTCTACCCCGAGACGGCGGCGGGCCGCTGCTCGGGTTCGGAGATGTCCTCCAGGGCGCGTCCTTTCGTCTCTTCGCCCAGGAGGAGCACGTCGAGCGAGATCACGAACAGCACGGTAGCGAAGACGGTGAAGACGGCCCCGGGCCCTAGGCCCCACCCACCGAGCATCGCGCCGACGAGGTACGGTCCCGCGACACCGCCGAGCCGGCCGACGCCGGCGGCCCATCCCGCCCCCGAGCCGCGCGCCCGCGTCGGGTAGAGCTCCGGGGTGTAGCTGTAGAGCACGCCCCACGCCCCCAGGTTGAAGAACGAGACGAGCGAGCCCCATAGCAATAACTCGGCGGCCGAAGCCTCCGCGCCGAGGCCCCTGAGACCGAAGAGGAGGGCAACAGCTGCGCTCCCGAGGAGGTAGACGACGAGGGTCGCCTTGCGGCCCCACTTCTCGACGAGGTAGGCGGCGCTGAAGTAGCCGGGGACCTGGGCGAGCGTTATGAGGAGGACGAAGCCGAAGGAGCGGGCGAGCCCGTAGCCGGCCTCGGTCGCCAGGATCTGGGGCAGCCACGTGAAGATACCGTAGTATGAGAACACCATCCCGAACCACAGCACCCACAACATCGCCGTCCGCCGCGCGAACCTCCCGGACCAGAGGGCTTTCAAGCCGACACCCGCGGCCGGACGCTCCACCCACGAGCCCGCCTCCCGAACCTCTTCGACGCCGAGACCGGCGGCGGCTTCCCGCGCTTCTTCGGGACAGCCGCGGCGCAGGAGATAGCGGGGGGATTCGGGGAGGCTCCGACGCAGGACGAGGGTGTAGAGAGCGGGGAGGGCGCCGATGATGAAGGCTATCCTCCACCCGAGCTCGGGGATGACGAGGTAGCCGATGACGGCGGCCAGGATCCAACCGTAAGCCCAGAAGCTCTCCAGCAGCACGATCATGCGCCCCCGGCTCCGCGCCGGCGCGACCTCAGCGACCAGCGTGCTCGCCACCGGCAGCTCGCCCCCGAGCCCCAGCCCCGTCACGAACCGCAACACCAGCAACGCCCCGAACCCCCAGACGAGCGCCGTGAGCCCCGTCGCGATCGAGTACACGAGCATCGTCGCGATCAGTATCGTCTTCCGCCCGTACCTGTCCGCCAGCTCGCCCGAGACCGCCGCCCCCACGAACATCCCCAACAACCCGGCGCTGATCGCCAACCCCACCTCCCCCTGCGTCAGCCCCCACTCCCGCGCCAACACTACCATCACGAACGACAGCAACCCCACGTCCATCGCGTCGAACATCCAACCCAACCCCGCCAACACCGTCACCCGCCGCGGCCCCACCCCACGCGCCCCCAACCGTCCCCCAACGCCATCGCTCACGCCTATCCCCGATCTTCCTCGAAAGCCCATCCGACCGCTCGTAACTCCAGCACGCCCGCTTGCCACGCCGATCTGTTACAAAGTAAGCTATTTGTAACAAACATAATCATAGTGTAGCATAGCGGGGGTTGGCGCGCGGCGCGGGGTCGTGCGAGTATGGGGTAGTGGGCTGTGTGGTTGGGGGATCTTTGGGAGAGATGTCGAGGTGAGGAGCGTGTACACCGAACCGGACTGGCCGAACGCGGCGCTGCTCACGATAGACGTGCAGCGGGACTTCGCGTTGCCTGGGGCGCTGGCGGAGATACCGGGGACGTTGGAGGCGGCGCCGGCGATGGGGCGGCTGGCCGCGGCGTTCAGGACGGCGGGAAGGCCAATCTTCCACGCCGTCAGGCTGTATGCGCCCGACGGGTCCGACGCCGAGCTATGCCGCAGGGAGGCGCTGGAGCGAGGGGCGCGCCTCGTAAGCCCCGGCAGCGCCGGGGCGGAGTTGGTGGAGGAGCTGAAACCCTCCCCCGGGACGAGGCTCGACGCGAGACGACTGCTCGCCGGGGAGCTCCAGGAGTTGGGGGAGAGCGAGTGGGCGATGTACAAGCCCCGGTGGGGCGCTTTCTACCAGACACCACTCCAAGAGCGCCTGCGGACTCTGGGCGTGAGCACGGTCGTGGTGTGCGGGTGCAACTTCCCCAACTGCCCGCGCGCGACCATCTACGAGGCCAGCGAACGGGACTTCCGGGTCGTGCTCGTCCCCGACGCGACCTCCGGGCTCTACGAGCGGGGAGCCGGGGAGCTGCGCAACATAGGCGTGGAGCTGGTCGACTCCGGGGAGTCCCAGGATGCCGTGCTCGGACGGCGAGTTGCGGTCTGAGGTAGCGAGCACGACAGACCTCGTCCCGAGCCGCCTGTTCGTCTACCCCGTGGATTCTCTAGGTGGGATCGAGGTCCGGGCGGCGGAGGTGGACGCCCGGAGCTTACAACACGAGCGTCACCGGATGTCGGTGGCCGAGGACGGCGTGTTCCTGTCGCAGCGCGAGCTCCCGCGTATGGGCCTCACCAGCGTCCGCATTTAGGGGAAGGACTTTTTAGAGGCGCCCGGGGTGCCCCGGCGCTGGAGTTGCCGCTACGCCCGGAGGAGTGGAGGATCCGCTACAGGTGAGCTTGTGGGGCGTCGAGGTCGAGGCGGTTTCGTGCGGCGGCGAGGCGGAGAGGCCCGTGCACCCGCATTACCGTCGGGATGGGGATCTGGTCGGGTTCGCCGACGGTTCCCCGTTCCTGCTGCTCTCCAAGGCGTCGCTGGACGACCTGAACGGGAGGCTGAAGGAGCCCGTACAAGTGGACCGCTTCCGGGCGAACATCGTCATCGAGGGGTGCGCGCCGTACGAGGAGGACAGTTGGCGTGGGGTGCGTATGGGAGGCGTCGCTTTCCGGGTCGTCAAGCCGTGTTCGCGGGCGTGATCGAGATGGTGGACCAGGGGAGCGGCGCGCGCGGCAAGGAGCCCTCGAGGACGCTCGCCAGGTACCGCAAGGTCGGCGGCGAGATGCTCTTCGGGTAGACACGATACCGGCCGGCGCGGGTGCGTTGCGCGTCGGCGACCGCGTGGAGGTCTTGGCCTAGCTTCGATCTCCCTCGCGCTCGAGCAGGGATCGCGGGTAGAACGTGCCGCGCCAGTAGACGCCGCCCCGCACGAGGGCGAGCGCTGCGGAGCGGGCGATGGCGTAGACGAAGATGAGGGTGCACACCGGGTAGCCGAGCGCGAGCAAGAGCACCCTGGGGCCGAGGTGGCGGTTCGTCAGCGCGAAGGTCGCGAGCTGCGCGGCGGCGGCCCCGAGATGCAGCGCGCGCCGGGCCCTGGAGCGGGTGAGGGCCGCCGCGACGAACGGGCCAACCATCAGGGGCGGCAGCGCGAGCACGTATCCGATCGTCACCGGGACGCTGTAGCCCAGCGCGGCGAAGGCGTTCTTCTCGACGCCCCGCAGCATCTCCCCGACGGAGCCATACCACGGGACCTTGAGAAGCCCTTGTCCCAGACGCAACTCCTGGCGCAGCCCGAGGCGTTTCACGCGGGTGCCAAGGGCGAGGTCGTCGTCCGGACGCTCGCGTAAAGCGCCGTAGCCGCCGACCTTCGCGTAGGCGTCGCGTCGAATAAGGTTGAACGCCCCGATGCCGACACCCGTTTTGGAGCGGGGGTCATTGGCCCTGTAGTAGCCCCTGTAGACCAGGAAGGCCGTGTAGAAGAACGCGACGAAGCTCTGGAGCAGGTAGCCCGGCAGGATCAGGCCCGGCACCAGCGTCAGGTGATCGAGGCCGCGTGCTTCGGCGTACCGCACGGCCCAGGAGAGGACGCCGGGTGCGAACCGGACGTCCGCGTCGGTGAGGAGTAGCCACTCCCCGCGGGCGCAGCTCGCCCCGGCGTGGATCGCGTAGTTCTTCCCGAGCCAACCCGCCGGAAGCTCCTCGATCCGGATCACGGATACGCTTTCGCGGCTCGCCGCCAACCGCTCCATGACCCGCCCCGTCCCATCCGTGGAGCGGTCGTTCACCAGAAAGACCTCGAAGGGCCCCGGGTAACCCTGCCCGAGCACCGTCTCGACCGCCTCCTCCAGCCCCGGCTCCTCGTCGCGCGCCGGGACGACCACCGAGAGCGGCGGCAAGGGAGAGATCGTGTCGTCGTCCGCCTCGGAGAGCGGGCGTACCATCCGGACGGCGCGCAGCGCCTCGAAGAGCCTGGCGACGCTTAGCGCCAAGACGAGCAGCGCGGACGCCGATCGCAGCGCCTTCGCTTCTACCCTCTCCACTGTCTCACGCGGCCCGCCGGATGCTCAGGAACCCCGTTCCCTCTCCCGCAGCCTCTCGGCTACCCGGCGCTTGTCTTCGCTCTCGGCCGGCTCTCGGGAGGCGCTCTGCCGGGAAGAGCCGTCACCTTTCTCCTCCTCGCGGACACGCGGCGAGGTTTCCGGGGACGGCTCCGATGCCTCCTTCGCCCGCTTGGGGTTCTGTTTCGGCACCCCTTCGCTCACGCTCCTCCTCCGCCGGTCTCCGTGCGTCCGGCCTGCTACCCGGAGCCGGGCGTCCCGAAACGCGGCGCTTCAGCGGCCGTTCTTGCGGATGCTCTCGCGGACGATCTCCTGCGCCTCCTCGCGGGAGAGCCAGCCTTTGATCTCCACGCTCTCGTCGCCTTCGAGGCGTTTGTAGGCGACGTAGAACTGTTCGATCTCGCGCAGGCTCTGGCCGGGCAGGTCCTCGAGTTCCTCGATGTCGGAGAAGCGGGGGTCGTCGTCGGGTACGGCGAGAATAGTGGTGTCCTTGCCGCCCTGATCGGCTGCGTCCAGGGCGCCCACGGGCCGGACGCGCAGGACGCAGCCGGGAACGACCGGGTCGTGGGCGGCCACCAGCACGTCCAGGGGCTCGCCGTCCTCCGCCTCCGTCGAGGGGATAAAGCCGTAGTCGGCCGGGTAGCGTACGTTTCCGGGAAGGACCCGATCGCGCATGATCAGGCCGAGCTCCGGCTCGTACTCGTATTTGTTGCGGCTCCCAACCGGGACCTCCACCACCGCGTTCACCAGTCCCGGCGCCCCCTCGCCGACGGGCACAGACTCCAGATCCAACCTCACAGCGATGCGCTCCTTTCGATCTCCTGCTCTACGCGCGCAAGGGTAACCGAAGGGGCCCACATCTTGCATGCCCGGACCCGGAGGGTGATACTCGCGCCGTGGACGAGAAGGAGATACAGGTGCGGGTAGAGGAGATCCTACGCAAACGCGACCGCGGTGAGAAGCTCACCCCGAGGGAAGAGACGATCCTGGCCTACGCTCACTACGCGGCGAGGGAGCAGCGGATGGTCTTTGCAGTCCCACGTAGTGCGGATGTCGGGACAGACGCCGGAGAAACAAAACGATAGCGAGGGGGTTCGAGCATCGGAGGCTCGGGTACGTCGCCTGTTCTGTCTGGTCAGGTGCATGAACATGGGGGCGGGTGCCCTATTCTCGATAACTTCCGCCACCCAAGAGTGCCCGAGACGGCCTCTACTTTGCTCGAAGTCCAGCCGGCTACGCCGGCGAATCTTGCGGCGTCGGCTGTATCTTGAGGGGCGTCCTCCCGAATTTGGGCGGCGAAGGAGTGGGGTGCTTCGGGCTAGACGCCGGGCCGCGGCCGGAGCGATGATGGTGGCCTGTGGCGGGGAAGCGCCTTGAACCGGTGGGTGGTCGCCGCGGCCGCTGTGGTCATGATGGCCGGGCTTGGCTCTTTCAACGCCTGGAGCGTTTTCCGGCAGCCGCTCTCCGAACTCTACGGCACGAACATCACCGACGTCAACACTGCTTTCTTCGTTTCGAGCCTGGTGTTCGGCCTCGTAGCCTCCGGCTCCGCTGTTCTGGTGAAGCGGGCCGGCCCGCGGGTCGTCGGCGTCGCCGGCGGGTGCATCTACGGGCTCGGCGTCTTCCTCGGCAGCTTCGCCGGGGGGAACCTCTCCGTCCTCTACCTGACGTACGGCCTCCTGGCCGCCGTCGGGCTGGGGCTGGCTGTCATGGCGCCGATTGCCGCGCTCCCCAAGTGGTTCCCGGACAGGCCGGGCTTCGCCTACGGTGTGGCCTTCCTCGGTTTCGGTATGGGCCCGGCTGTCAACGTCCCGCTCATCACCGGCCTCCTCACCGCGACCGGCGGGCCACTCCCGACCTTCGGTATCCTGGGCGTCTTCTACGCCGCCCTCATCGGCGGCGCCGCCTGGTTCGTGAAGGACCCCCCCGGATATCGAGGGACGGTGGGCGGCCATCCGGCGCAGATCGATCCGCCCATCCCTGATAGCGGTGGGGTTGGTGTCGTGTGGACCGTGCGCGAGGCCGCGAGGACGTGGCAGTGGTACGCCCTCTGGGCCGTGTTCTTCCTGAACACGACGGCCGGGCTCGCGATCATCTCCGACGCGCGGGCGATGGCCGGCTCGATAGGTGGAGCCTCGGCCGCCCTCGCCTCCGCTTACGTCATCATCATCTCCGTCTCCGACGCGGCGGGGCGGCTGCTGTGGCCTGCCCTATCCGACAAGATCGGCGGGCGAGGCGTCTTTTCGGCAATGTTCTTGCTGCAAGCCGCGGCGTTCCTGATGATGCCGCTGTTGGGAACTGGGTCATTCGTGATTTTCTGTACCCTGTCGTTGGTCGTGCTGAGCTGCTACGGCGGTGGCTACGGGACGATGTCCACGCTGGTCGGCGCCTACTACGGCACGAGGGACCTCGGAGCGGTCTACGCGGGCGTATTCACCGCCGCGGCGGCCGCCAGCTTCGGAGCGCCGGTCCTCCTGGCGCGCTCGGCCGACACGACAGGATCGTACGATCCCGCCCTCTACGCCACGGGTGGGATCATGCTAGTGGGTGCCATCATTACGCTCGCCCTCAGGCTGCCCAAGCGTCCTCGATAAGCCAGGGCCGCTTGCAGGCAACTCCCGAAATTGCACCTGCCGGGGAGTTCGTAGTTCAGAACCGCGCCGCCCCGAGCGGCGCGGTGGCCCAGGGCGCCGGTCCGACTCCTCACCCAGTGAACCTATTGCGTAATAGCGCTGTTACATCCGGCGAAACGCCACG
>JADDPV010000139.1 GCA_016781705.1 Rubrobacter sp. | reverse complement strand
AACAGAAATCCTTGGTTCTTGCCTCACGCGTATCTTCAAGATAAGTCATCCTTCTTTAAAGAGGCGGGCACTAGTGCCCGCCCCTACCTAAACTCCTAGTCTAGGGTCAACTGCACTTCGAGTAGCCGCAGGAGTGGCAGACGACGCAGCCTTCCTGCTTGGTGAGGCCGCTGCCACACTCGGGGCAGGCCCCGATGACGGGGAGTTCGCGTTCCTTCGCGGCCGAGGGACCGTCCTCGACGAGGTAGTGCTCGGCCATCGCCTTGGCGACGCCGTCGGGGACGGAGAGGACGGCGTTCGGGCCGAAGCCCGCCGGGTGGCCGTCCTGGATGCCGCGCAGTTGGTGGACTATCTCGGCGGGCTGAGCACCGTGGGTCATGGCGAGCGAGATCATGCGTCCGAGCGCGTCCGAGAAGGCGGCGGCGGTGCCGCCGGGCTTACCGAGGATGATGAAGCACTCCCGGGGCCCAAACTCGTCGTCGTTCATCGAGACGTACATCGGACCGTGGCCGGTCTGCAGCTTCTTCGTCACGCCCGAGAGCGTGCGCGGCCGGCCGTTGCGTGCCTCGGCCAGGGAGACGTGCCGGATCTCCGTCCCCGGCTGCACCCCCACCCGGGTCTTGCCCGTGCTGAGTACCTGGGCGTCCCTGGAGCCGTCGCGGTACACCGCGATCCCCTTGCAGCCCGTCGCGTACGCCTGCCGATAGGCGTCCTCGACGTCGCGGGTGGTCGCCTCGTTGGGGAGGTTGATGGTCTTGGAGATCCCCATAGAGGTGTGCTTCTGGAACGCCGCCTGCATCCTGACGTGCCACTCGGGGCTTATGTCGTGCGAGGTCACCCAGACGTTGCGGACGTCCTCCGGGACCTCGGGGATGTCGCGCACGCTGCCGTGCTCGGCGACCTTCTTCATTAGGGCTTCGGAGTAGAAGCCGCGGTCTTTGGCGAGCCGCACGAACTCGGGGTTCACGTCCGGCATCTCCATGTCCGCCTGCCGGCGCATGAACGCCACGGCGAAGAGGGGCTCTATGCCGCCCGAGCAGCCCGCGATGATCGAGATCGTGCCGGTCGGCGCGATGGTCGTGACCGTCGCGTTGCGTACCCTATCGCCCCTCGCCTCGTGCCTCGAGCCCTCGTAGTGGGGCATCACGCCGCGCTCCTGGGCCAGGAGGCGAGAAGCCTCCCACGCCTCGTCGTCCACGAACTTCATCATCCGCTCCGCGAAGGCGAGGCCCGCGTCGGAGTCGTAGGTGATGCCGAGCTTGATGAGCAGGTCGGCGAAGCCCATCACGCCGAGGCCGATGCGGCGGTTCCCCTTGCTCATCTCCGAGATCTCGTCCAGCGGGTAGTTGTTCATCTCGATGACGTTGTCAAGGAACCTGACCGCGGTGTGTATCGTCTCCCGCAGGCCCTCCCAGTCCACCGAGCCCTCGCCCGGCCGCGCGCCGGGCTCCGCCACGAAGAACCGCTCCAGGTTGATCGAGCCGAGGTTGCACGAGTCGTAGGGCGGCAGGTGCGCCTCCGAGCAGGGGTTGGTGGACTCTATCGGGAACTGGGGCGTCGGGTTGTCGTCGTTGATCCTGTCTATGAACACCACGCCCGGCTCGCCGTTGAGCCACGCACCCTTCACGATCTTCTCGAACAGGTCGCGCGCGCGCACGGTCCTCGCCGTCTCGCCGTTCCTCGGGTTGACCAGCTCGAAGTCCGCGTCCTTCTCGACGGCCTGCATGAAGGCGTCGGTGACGGCGACCGAGATGTTGAAGTTGTTTACCTGATCGTTGTCGTTCTTGCAGGCGATGAACTCCTCGATGTCCGGGTGGTCCACCCGCAAGATGCCCATGTTGGCGCCCCGACGCGTGCCGCCTTGCTTGATCTTGTCGGTGGACGCGTCGTAGATCGCCATGAACGAGACGGGGCCGCTGGATACGCCCATCGTGCTCTGCACCAGATCGTTCTTCGGGCGCAGCCGCGAAAAGCCAAACCCCGTCCCGCCACCCGACTTGTGGATGATCGCCTGGTGCTTGAGCGTGTCGTAGATTCCGTCTATGGAGTCCTCGACCGGCAAGACGAAGCACGCCGAGAGCTGCTGAAGCTCCCTCCCGGCGTTCATCAGCGTCGGCGAGTTGGGCATGAACCTGCGACTCAGCATGAGGCCGAGGAACTTATCCTTCGACTCCTCGTAGAGCCTCCGGCCCTCCTCACCCTCTTTAAAGCGGAGCTCGCCCTCGGCGATGTTCGCCGCCACGCGGCGGAACATATCAATGGGGCTCTCGGTCGCCTCTCCGCGCTCGTTCTTCTTCAGGTAGCGCTTCTTGAGAACGGCGACGGCGTTCTCCGAGAATCCGGCCTCAGTATAGCTGTCTTGCCTGATCTCCATCCCCTGAGCTTTCCTCCCTCCTCGGTGTTCTCCCACGATTCTACCGGCCAGAGGCCGGTTCCCAACCACATCTTAGGCTTCGAGCGACAGC
The DNA here is from genome assembly GCA_016781705.1 of Rubrobacter sp. GTDB lineage: Bacteria > Actinomycetota > Rubrobacteria > Rubrobacterales > Rubrobacteraceae > Rubrobacter_F. Next base: position 3,269 of record JADDPV010000139.1, on the reverse strand, counting down.
GCGCGGCGGCTAAACTCCCCCCTCCCTCCGCGCGGCCCGTACGCCCGGTACTACCTCCCCTTGCCGACCACCCCGCCGGCGGAGCTGGCGAGCCTCAGGAGCTCGCTGCGAAACTGGTCCACGTCGGAGTATTGGCGGTAGACCGAAGCGAACCGGAGGTACGAGACCATGTCCAGCCGCCGCAGCTTCACTAACGCCATGTCCCCCAGGCGCCTGCTCGTCACCTCGTGCCGCCGGCGTTCTCGGAGCTCCGCCTCGATCTCGTCCACTATGAACTCGATCTCCTCTTCCGGCACTTGCCGCTTGGCGCACGCCTTCGAGAACCCCGCCAACAGCTTCGCCCGGTCGAACGGCTCCCGACCCCCGTCGCGCTTGATCACGACCAGCCGCAACGGCTCCCGCCGCTCGTAGGTGGTGAACCGCTTCTGGCACGACAGACACTCCCGCCGCCGCCGAATGGCGTCCTTCCCCTCCGATAACCGCGAGTCTATGACCCTCGTATCCTCGAAATCACAGTACGGACACTGCACCTCACCACCCCCAAGCGGCCTCAACACTACATCTGGTTACCAGCGCAAACTAGCACACCACATTTTCCAACCGCAATACCCCCTACATCTACCTTAACATCAGGTTAATATCAACGTAACACCCCGATAACGTGATTGCCTAGCGGAGTTCCGGCCTCAGACGCCCCGCAAACTTTTTTCAAAGAATTTTTCATTGAAGCTCCCAAACGGCGAATTCGCAGCAAATCACGCACCTTCATATTCAGGTCCAGACACAATTCTGTACTTTCACTTTAACCTATAAATAGTATTTTTAGCTCGCTATACTTAAACTTCAGGTCCAAAGGCAATGATATCCGCGATCTTGGTATCCGCGATCTGTCTGGTGGCAGGTTGGTCAGCGGGAGCGGCGGCGCTGTTCGAAGAAGGCACGCAGGAGAGCGGTGGACTCGGCTCCGAGGACGCCGCGTTCGGTGGGGAAGGTGTGGTTGAGGCGCCGGTCAGCGGGGATATCGTAGAGGGTGCCGGCGGCGCCGGCCTTTGGGTCGGGGGTGGCATAGACGAGGCGGCCTATGCGGGCGGCGTGGAGTGCGCCGGCGCACATGGGGCAGGGTTCGAGGGTCGCGTAGAGGGTGCAGCCGGTCAGGCGCCAGCTTTCGAGCTTTTCGGCGGCGCGCCGGAGGGCGAGAAGCTCGGCGTGGGCGGTAGGGTCCTTCGTGGTCTCGCGCTCGTTGTGGGCGGCGGCGATGATCTCGTCGCCACGGGCCACGACGGCGCCGACTGGGACCTCTCCCCTCTCGGCGGCCTTCGTGGCCTCTTCGAGGGCGCGGCGCATGAGTCGCAGGTCGGTCGGGCAGGGGGACTCCGGGGAGGCGTGTGGTCCTTCCGGCCGCAGCTCGGATTTCAGTCTTTCGCTCACGGGGCCGATGATAGCAGTGCGGAGTGCTACTGCTGAGACCCATGGGTGTGGTCCTTCAGGTGGGCGCGAGCGATTCGTGTTCCTACATCAGATGGGTGTCCGTGCAGCGTTTACCGAAGCTCGAGGGTCTCATGAGAGGTATCCGGGCGGCTGCACGGGTCTGTCCGGCGGGTGTTGGCGGGCAAAGATCGGGTGGTGGATCTGTGCCTCATCTCCTCCACGCCGGGAGCACTGCTGTTGACGGCCATACCGGAGGAAGACGACGCTAGCGAAGGCAATCTCCCAGCCCATCGCCTCGGAGTTCTCGTGCATTCAGTTCACACCGGACTTGCTGCCGAGCGACATAACCGGGACGAGCATCTTCGGCCCGCCTGAGTCGCGTTTCGATTGGCTGGCGGGGCCGGCCTTCACGCCAGCGTTGCTGGCGGACGAGATCAACCACCCCAGCCCAGGACAGAGGGCGTGCTCCTGGAGGCGATGGCGGAGGGCAAAGCATATACCTGAACTTTACGTAAACTATAACCCTGAACTCTAAGCACACTCGCTCGCGCGCATTCGCCAGACTCGACCAGCAGCACTTTAGCCGGCGTGGTCGGGCGTAGGCTAAGGCTTTGTGGCCGGGCTCTCCTCTTCGATGCCGCCGTTGACGCCGGCCCACTGGCGGGCGGGGAGGCCCCAGAGGGCGATGAAGCCGGCGGCGGCTGCCTCGTCGAAGGTGCTGTTGGGGTCGTAGGTGGCGAGCTCCTTGTTGTAGAGCGCCTTCGGGGCGGTACGTCCGACGACAGTGGCGGAGCCTTTGTAGAGCTTGAGGCGAACGGTCCCGGTGACCGTCTTCTGGGTTTCGGCGACGAAGGCGTCGAGGGCGCGCTTGAGGGGGGTGAACCAGAGGCCATCGTAGGTGAGCTCGGCGTAACGTGCCTCGACCTGGGCCTTGAAGCGGAGCACGTCTTTGGTGAGGGTCATCGTTTCGAGCTCTTTGTGCGCCCCTATGATGGTGAGGGCGGCGGGGCATTCGTAGATCTCACGGCTCTTTATGCCGACCAGCCGGTCCTCGATCATGTCTATCCGCCCCACCCCATGCGCCCCGGCGATCGCGTTCGTCTCCGCTATGAGATCCGCTAGCCCCAGCTCCTCCCCGTCTAGGCTCACCGGCAGCCCCTCCTCGAACCCGAGCTCCACGTACCGCGGCTCGTCCGGCGCCTCCTCGGGGGCGACGGTCATCTCGTAAACGTCAGGTGTAGGTTCATGGTTTGGGTCCTCCAGCGGGCCGGCCTCGATGGAGCGGCCGAAGAGGTTGGCGTCCACGCTGTAGGGGGACTTCTTGGTAACGGGGATGGGGATGCCGTGCTCCTCGGCGTAGGCCATCTCCTCGGGCCGGCTCATGTTCCAGTCCCTCACCGGCGCGACCACCGTCAGGTCCGGGGCGATGGAGGCGGTCGTCACGTCGAAGCGGACTTGGTCGTTGCCCTTCCCCGTCGAGCCGTGCGCGACGTGCGTCGCCCCCACCTCGCGCGCCACCTCGACGAGCTTCTTCGCGATGAGCGGACGTCCCAGCGCCGTGAACAGAGGGTACTTCCCGCCGTAGAGCGCGTTGGCCTTTATGGCCGGCGCGACGTACTCTTCGCAGAACTCCGTCTTCGCGTCCCTGACGAACGCGTCGGCCGCACCGATCTTCAACGCCTTTCCTTTGACGTCTACTTCCGGTTCACCCTGCCCGAGGTCCAGGTACAGGGCGTATGGCTCGGCGCCACGCTGCTCCAGCCACTTCACGCACACCGAGGTGTCCAGCCCCCCCGAGTAGGCGAGCACGACCTTCTTGCCTTCTAACACGCTTCCTCCTT
>JADDPV010000271.1:11075-19018 GCA_016781705.1 Rubrobacter sp. | reverse complement strand
TCTCGTCGTGCTCGACCTCATGCTCCCGAAGTTGAGCGGGCTCGAGGTCTGCCGCCGCATGCAGGCCGAGAGGAGAGTGCCCCTGATCATGCTGACGGCCCGCGGCGAGGAGGAGGAGCGCATAGTCGGGCTCTCGCTCGGTGCCGACGATTACGTCGTGAAGCCCTTCTCACCCCGCGAGCTGGCAGCGAGGGTAACGGCGGTCCTGCGCCGCACGGGAGATAGCCCGGCGACGAGCGCCGACGAGAAGGTCCTCGTCTTTGACGGGCTTCGCATCGACCCGAACACACGCGAGGTCTTGGTAGAGGGCGACCGCGCAACGCTCACCGCCCGCGAGTTCGATCTCCTGCACCACCTGGCCGCGAACCCTGGCAGGGTCTACACCCGGGACCACCTGATGGAGGTGGTGTGGGGCTACGCTTTCTCGGTCGATACGAGCACCGTCACCGTCCACGTGCGCCGGCTCCGAGAGAAGGTAGAGCCCGACCCGGCCCAGCCCCGATACCTCCAGACCGTCTGGGGCGTCGGCTACAAGTTCGGCGGATGACCGGGACGCTCCGGACCGCCGGGATAGCGCTCCTCTTCCTCACCGGCTCGCTGGCGCTGGCCGTCCTCACAGCGGCCCTGATCGGCGTGCCGCCTGCGGACCTGCCCAGCGTGGCGGTACTGCTCGCCATGGCCGGCGGCGGGGGTGGGCTGCTCGCGTTGCTGCTCATACGCCCCGCCGTGCTCGGAAGGCTGGGCGGGGTGCGGGCGCAGCTCGTGGGCGCCGGCCTCATAGGGAGCATCCTGCTCCTCGGCATGATGCTGGCCGGGGCGCAGGCCATGTTCATCTCCGGCCACGACTTCGCGATCGTGCTGACCATGCTGATCTTCGCGGCGACGCTCTCGGTGGGCTTCAATTTGCTCTGCGCGAGGCCGCTGGCGAGCCGCATCGAGCGGGTGCGGGCCGGCACGGCCCGGATCGCGGGCGGTCAGCTGGAGTCGGAAGTGCCGGTCGAGGGCCACGACGAGGTCGCCGCCCTCGCCGAGGACTTCAACCACATGGCCAGGACGCTCAGGGAGGCGGCGGAGCGCGAGCGCGAGATGGACGAAGCCCGCCGCGACCTCATAGCCGCCGTCTCGCACGACCTGCGCACGCCGCTCGCCTCCACGAGGGCCCTGATCGAGGCCGTCGCCGACGGCGTCGCCTCGGACCGGGAGACCGAGGAGCGCTACCTCTCCTCCGCCAGCCGCGAGCTCGAGCACCTTAGCCGCCTCGTAGACGACCTCTTCGAGCTCGCCCGCATAGACGCCGGCGTTCTACAACTTAGCCTCGAAGAAGCCTCGCTGCACGACCTGATCTCCGACACCATCTCAAGCTTCCAGCCGCAGGCCGAGCGTCGCGGCGTGAGGCTCGTGGGAGAGGTCTCGGGCGACGTCGATCCGGTGCTGGCGAACCCTCCCCGGCTGCAGCGCGTGCTCCACAACCTGCTCTCCAACGCCCTGCGCCACACCCCGGCCGACGGAACCGTGGCCCTGCGCGCAGCCACGCAGGGGGAGGAGGTGCGCGTCGAGGTCTCGGACACGGGCGAGGGCATCGCCGCGGAGGATTTGTCTCGTGTCTTCGAGCGCTCTTTCCGCGCCGAAAGCTCGAGGACCCGCGCGGAGGAAGACGCCCCGAGCGCCGGCCTTGGCCTCGCCATCGCGCGCGGCCTGATAGAGGCTCACGGCGGCACCATGAGCGTCGAGAGCGACCTCGGCCGCGGCTCGCGCTTCTGCTTTACGCTCCGCCGTGGGTAGGGACCCCGGCGTCTCCTGGCCCGGCAGGATCCCCGGCTCGCCCATGGAGCAGGCCCCCAACCGTTAGCGCCCGGGCGGTCAGCGTCGCCATCCTGCGCTTGCTGGTGTGCGAGCTTGCCGGCGGCCTCGGCGGCTTCCTTACCGGCGCCCCCGATGGTCGGTGGCTCTTCTGGCGCGCCGGTCGGCGGAGCGAAGAATACCTTCGTCTGCGACGCAGACCTTAACGTTCCATTACGGTCCCGCCTGTCCCGGCGCGCCTCCTTGTTGCCGACTTCGGCGCGTGCCAGAATCGAGGAGACGTCGGAGTCTAGACCGTGAGGGGTCCCTGACTTGAGAAACCGCCGCGCGAGGGACGACCGTGGATCGCGCAAAGATGGGTGAGCCGACGCTCGCCCTGGCCGCCGTCGATTAGGGCTTCGCCGTCGTAGTTCAGCCGCGCCGCCTCGGGCAGCACGAGCGAACATTCGACGCCGAGGCGACCCAGTGCCTCCATCGACCGCCGGATACCTACCGAAACATCACCAGCATCTGTGTCCAGGCCGAAGAGTGCTACCGGGCGAGAGCGGCTGAGTCGCCCGAACAGCGTGGTCTCCTCGTCCGTCCCGGCGTCGCGGAAGACGACGTCGGGCGTCCGGTCTCCGGCGCGCACCCTGGCCCGCCGGAACAGGCCCTTCTCTTGATGGACCGACAGGCTCGATCACGGACCCCGTGGGGGCGGTTCGCGAACCGCCCCTACCACCCGCCCTTCAAGGCAGCGACGCTATCCGCGCCACCAATGCCGGGTCCCGCATCGCCGCCTCCCCGACGAGGACCGCGTCCGCCCCGGCGTCGCGCAGCCGCCTGGCGTCCTGTGGCCCCTTGACGCCGCTCTCGGCGACGAGGGTGGCGCCGGCGAGCTTCGGGGCGAGCCGCTCGAAGGTGCCGAGGTCGACGGTGAAGTCGCGCAGGTCGCGGTTGTTGACGCCGATGATTTGGGCGCCGGATTCGAGGGCGAGGTCCGCCTCTTCCTCGTCGTGGACCTCCACGAGCGGCGTCAGGCCGACCTCGACGGCCAAGGAGACGTGGCGGGCTAGCGCCGCCGCGTCGAAGAGCGCAGCTATGAGCAGGACGGCGTCGGCGCGGGTGCCCGCTTCGAGCACCTGGGCCTCGTCTACCGTGAAGTCTTTGCGGAGTACGGGGAGCGCGGTGGCGTCCCGCGCGGCGTCGAGGTCGTGCAGGCTCCCCCTGAAGCGCTCGGGCTCGGTGAGCACGGAGAGGCAGCTCGCGCCCTCGGCCTCGTAGCGGGCGCCCCACTCGGCGGGGTCGGCCTCGCGGATAAAGCCGGCCGAGGGCGAGGCGCGTTTTATCTCGGAGATCACGGCCAGCCCGGGACGCCGGAGTGCCCCCGCGAAGTCCCTCTTCTCGAAGAGCAGCGCCTCCTGGTAGAGCACGTCGAGGTCCGTGGTGCCCCGCAACTCCTGCGCCCGGCGGGCGGCACCGGCGGCCAGCTCGTCGAGGACCGTGGCGCGCTTCAAGCCGTCCCCGACAGGCGGCGGGTAGTCTGCACGAAGTCTTCGAGGGCTTTGGAAGCTGCCCCCTCGCTTATGGACCTCTCGGCCAGGCGCACGCCTTGTTCTATGGTCTTGGCTTTGCCCGAGACGTGGATCGCGGCGCCCGCGTTGAGCAGGATTACGTCGCGGGCCGCGCCAGTCTCCTCGCCGGCCAGCACGTCGCGCAGGATGCGGGCGTTCAGGTGGGCGTCGCCGCCGAGCAGGCCGTCCGGGGCGTGGCTGGGGAGGCCGAAGTCCCCGGGGGACAACTCGTACTCCTCTACCCCGCCGGCGGTCACCTCGGCGACGAGGGTCTTGTCGGACACGGTGATCTCGTCCATCCCGTCCCTCCCGTGCACGACGAGGGCCTTCTCGGCCCCAAGGTTTCGCAACGCCTCGGCGACCGGACGCACGTAGGCCGCGCCGAAGACCCCGACGAGCTGGCGTCTTGCCCCGGCGGGGTTGGTGAGCGGTCCTAGCAGGTTAAAGACGGTCCTGAAGGGCAACTCGGCCCGCACGGGGACTACGAACCTCATCGCCGGGTGGTGGGTGCGGGCGAACATGAACCCGATGCCGACCTCGGCGATGCACCTCGAGACCTCTTCCGGCGCGAGGTCTATCTGCGCGCCCAAAGCCTCCAGGACGTCCGCGCTCCCGGCCCGGCTCGTCGCGGCCCGGTTGCCGTGCTTGGCGACCACGACCCCGGCCCCTCGCGCCACGAACGCGGCGGCCGTGGAGACGTTTATGGTCCCCTTCGCGTCGCCGCCCGTGCCGCAGGTGTCGACGACGCCTGCGGGCGCCTCCACCTTGGCGGCGAAGCGGCGCATGGCGCGGGCGAAGCCCACTATCTCGGGGACGGTCTCTCCCTTGACCCTGAGCGCGGTCAGCAGCGCGGCCGTGGCGGCCGGAGGGGCCGTGCCCTCCATGATGGTCTCGAGCGCCCGCTCGGCCTCGCCCTCGGTAAGAGACTCCCCGTCCGCGGCCTTGCGCAGGGCCTCGCGCAGCAAGGTAGGCCTCAGAGCCCCAAGAAATTCTTGAGGAGGTCGCGTCCACTCTGGGTGAGGACGCTCTCGGGGTGGAACTGCACGCCCTCCACCGGGTACTCGCGGTGGCGGACGCCCATGATCGTGCCGTCCTCGGTGCGGCTGGTGACGACGAGGCACTCCGGCACGGAGTCGGGCTCGATGACCAGCGAGTGGTAGCGGGTAGCGACGAAGCCCTGATCCAGGCCCCTGTACACACCCTCGCCGTCGTGCAGGATCTTCGCGGTCTTGCCGTGGACGGGCTCGCCGCGCACTACCCTTGCCCCGAAAGCCTGCCCGATGGACTGGTGGCCGAGACAGACGCCGAGGGTCGGAATGGTGGCGCCGACCTTCTCGATCAGCTCGACCGAGACCCCCGCCTCGTTCGGCGTGCAGGGACCGGGCGAGACGACTATCCTGTCCGGGTGGAGCTCCGCGACATCCTCGGGCGTGACCTCGTCGTTGCGCCGCACGAGGACCTCGGCCCCGAGCTCCCCGAGGTACTGGACCAGGTTGTAGGTAAAGGAGTCGTAGTTGTCTAAGACGAGGACCCGCATAGGTGGAGCGATTTTAGCGGATAAGTCGCCCATTAACAGGGAGGAGACGCCTTGACGCTGCTCCTGACCGAGAACGAGGTCGAGTCCCTCCTCGACATGCCCTCGACCCTCGAGGCCGTCGAGTCGGTCCTGCGCCAGCATGCCGAGGGCCGCGCCACCAACCGCGCCCGCCGCCGCGTCGCCCTCCCGACCGGCGGCCTGAACGTCATGTTCGCCGGGGCGCCGGAGATCGGGGCCCTCGGCCTGAAGGCTTACACTGTCGCCCGCTCGGGCGCCCGCTTCTACACCATGCTCTTCGACCCCGAGGGCGGGGAGCTGCTCTCCATTATGCGCTCGGACAGGCTCGGGCAGACGCGAACCGGAGCGGCGAGTGGGGTCGCCACAAAACACCTGGCCCGCGAGGACGCGAAGACTCTAGGCATTTACGGCGCGGGCTGGCAGGCCGAGAGCCAGCTCGAGGCGATAGCGGCAGTAAGGAACCTCGAGCGGGTCATCGTCTACAGCCGCCGCGAGGAGTCGCGCAAACGGTTCGCCGAGAAGATGGGCGAGCGCTTGGGTAGGGAGATAGAGACCACCCACGCGGCCGAGGAGCCAGCCGCCCAGGACATCGTGGTGACCGTCACCTCATCGAGGGAGCCCGTCCTGCTCGGCGAGTGGCTGAGACCTGGCGCGCACGTCAACGCGGCAGGGTCCAACTTCCTCTTCAAGAGCGAGATCGACCGCGAGGTAGTCCGGCGCGCGAGCTTTGTCTGCGCGGACTCGCGCGAGGAGCTTGGCCTCGAGGCCGGCGACCTGATGCAATCCCTGGAGACCGGCGCGATCCTCCCCGAGGCGGTCTACGAGCTTGGGCAGGTGATCGCGGGCCAGGTGCAGGGCCGCCGCGGCCCAGAGGACATTACGCTCTTCGCCAGCCAGGGCCTCGCCCTCGAAGACCTGGCCGCCGCCCGCGTGGTCTACGACCGGGCCGTCGAGCGGGACGTGGGCCGCGAGATAGCCTTTTAGCCGCCGGGCTCTAGCCCGGCGGCGCGGTCGAGCCGCGCTCGATTAGCCTGGTCGGCAGCAGCCCCGCCTCGGGTGGCTCGTCTTCGCCCAGGCGCGCGACGAGTATGCGGCCCGCGAGCAAACCCTTTTCGACGTGTGACTGGTGGACGGTCGTGAGCGGCGGGCTGGTCCGTCCCGCCTCGGCGACGTCGTCGAAGCCGACGACGGAGAGATCCCCCGGCACGGAGAGCCCCAAGTCCCGCGCGGCCTCAAGGACCCCGAAGGCCAGCTGGTCGCTCATGCAGAGGAGCGCGGTCGGCCGGCTCTCCATCCCGAGCAAGGCCTCGGCCGCCACCCGGCCCTCCTCCCTCGTGCTCTCCGCGCACTCGTAGACGGGCACCTCGGAGACGGGGAGACCGGCCTGTCTTATGGCGGAGGCGTACCCGCGCAGCCTCGCGCGGCTTGGCCCGAAGGTCGCCCTCTCGGGCCGGCTCAGGTCCGCGAGCCCGCCGGTCATCTGGCGTGTCAACTCGAAGGAGACGACGCCGAGGCGCCTGTGGCCGAGCCCGATCAGGTGCTCAGCCGCAGCGGCGGCCGCCCCCTCATCGTCGATGCCGACGTAGGGCACGTCCTCGACCCCGGGATGGTCCACCAGGACCACGGGCAACCGGCGCTCCAGGACCACATCGACCAGCGGGTCGTCGTCGGCCATGCAGTAGATCACGAACCCATCCACCACCGCGTTCCCGACCGCCTCGGGGTCCCGCGCCCCGCGCGCCGAGCCGGGCAAGAGCAACATCCCGAGCCCGGCCTCCTCCGTCGCCACCGAGACCCCCTCGAAGAACTCGACGGCCGCAGGGTCGGCGAACGCGTACGAGAGCCGGTCCGAATACAGAACCCCAACCGCCCCGACCCGCCGCCTGCGCAGGCTGCGCGCCACCGGGTCGGGCCCGGCATACCCGAGCTCTCTAGCCGCCTCGAAGACCTTCTCCCTCAAGAGCGGCGAGAGCTGATCCGGCCTGTTATAAGCGTTGGAGACCGTCGCCGGCGAAACCCCAAGCGCCGCAGCGACCTCCTTTGATGTCACCCGCCGCCCGACCTTTCCCTCTTTGCCCTTGACACCCATTCACGGACTATGGTACATTACTGAAACGATTAAGTAAAACGATTCAGATGAGGATGGCGCGATGATCGGCTACATGAGTTTAGAGGAGCAGGTAGACAAGGACTTCGAGCGGGCGCGGCGGCGGGCTTTGATCTCGCGTCTCGCGGCTCGGTTGCGCGGGGATCCGGGTCGGGCCAGGTTGCCCGCCTTTGAGGTGGTGCGCCGGGCGACGGGGGCCGAGAACAGGGCTTATCTCGGTCGGCGGGTGGTCGAGGTGTCGCGGGTGGTTGGCAGCGTCGGCCGCTCTGGAGAGTTCGACCGCGGCTTCATGCCGACGAGGGCTGGCGCGGGTCGGTGGAAGCGGGTGGACAGGGCGTTCCACCGCGGCGTCGACCTGCCGCCGGTAACCCTTTATGAGATCTGCGGCGGCTACTTCGTCCAGGATGGTAACCACAGGGTCGCGGTAGCGCGTTTCCAGGGCGTCGAGATGATTGATGCCGAAGTCACGCGGTTCCATCCCAGGTCTCACGCTTGCGCCCGCGTCCTGCTGGATCGCCCGGTACGGAACCCCGCGGGGGCGCCTTGATCGTAGGGATCGACGGGCCCGGGCTGCGCCGGGCGCGGCTCGCGGTGGCCGCTGTCTTCTTCATCAACGGCGTAGCCCTTGGCAGCTGGTTCGTGCGAATACCGGCCGTCCAGCAGGGGCTCTCTTTAGGAGAGGGTTTGCTCGGGCTCGCGCTGCTCGGGGCTGCGGTCGGGGCGCTCGTCTCCATGCCTCTCGCCGGGGCGCTGATCTCAAGGTTCGGCAGCCGGAGGGTGGTCGGGGCGACCGCGCTCTTGCTGCCGCTCTCGGTGGTGCTGCCGGCGCTGGCGCCGGGTCTGCTGCTTCTCGTCGGTGCGATCGCGGTGGTCGGGGCCGCCAACGGGGCGCTCGACGTCTCGATGAACTCGCAGGCGGTAGCGGTCG
>JADDPV010000271.1:0-10939 GCA_016781705.1 Rubrobacter sp. | reverse complement strand
CCTCGGCGTCGTCGCGGCCGCCCTCGCCTACAGGGCGCTCTTGCCGGCGAGCGCCGACGCAGCGGGCGAGGGGGAGCCGGCCTTCGCCCGCCCCACGCGGGCCCTGCTTGGCCTGGGCGTTATCTCTTTCTGCGTCTTGCTCGGCGAGGGCGCGATGTCCGACTGGAGCGCCGTCTACCTGGACGGGACGCTCGAGACCGGTCCGGGCTTCGCCGCCGCCGGCTACGCCGCGTTCTCGCTCGCTATGGCCTTCGGTCGCCTCTTCGGCGACGGGCTGGCCGAGCGCCTCGGCCACGTCAGGCTCGTGCGGGCCTGCGGGGCCATCGCCGCCGGGGGCCTGGGCGCAGCGCTCCTCGTCGGCCAACCCGTCTTCGCGCTAATCGGCTTCGCCTGCGCGGGGGCCGGCTTCTCTGTGGTCTTCCCCGCCGCCCTGAGCGCCGCGGGCCGCGCGGAGGGAACGGCAGCCGGCCCGGCCCTCGCCGCCGTCTCGACCGCGGGCTACACAGGCTTCCTCGTCGGCCCCCCGGCCATCGGGTTCGCGGCCGAGCTGGTCGGGCTCGGCGGCGCCCTCTTCGTAGTCGTCGGCCTGAGCGCTGCCATCGTCATCTTCGCCGACGCCGTCCGAAACGCGGGCGGCAAGGCGAAGTAGTCAGCTAGAATGTGGGACCGAAAACCCGATAACTGACAGCGTTTGACCGAGGGGGAAACCATGACCGAGACCTTCGAGAGGCGGCCGAAGACCGGGGGGGAGTACCGGCCGCTAGGCCCCGGGGAGCTGCTCGACCATGACGACCGTGGCCTGCGGGTGAAGGCCGGGCTCACCACGGTCGAGGTCACGGCCCTCGCCCCCGACCTCTTCCGGGTAGGGATGTTCCCCGAGGGCAGGCCGCCGCGCTACGACTCGGAGGCCATAGCCAAGGAGGGTTGGGACCCTGTCGAGATCTCGATGCAGGAGTCCGAGGAGGAGCTCACCCTCTCCACCACGGCCGCGACTGCTCGCATCTCCCTGCAGCCGCTGCGCGTCGGGTTCAGGGACGCCTCGGGCCGCACCTTCGCGGCCGACGACGAGGAGCTCGGGATGGGCGCGGTCGAGACCCCGGGGGCTGACGTCTTCAGCCAGCCGCTCGGGAGCCCGGTAAGGCTGTACAAAAAGCGAGCAGAAGGCGAGCGGTACTTCGGGTGTGGGGAGCGGACGAGCGGGCTGGAGAAGACAGGGTCCCGCCAGGTCTTCTACAACGTGGACCCTCCCAGCGGCCATACCGCGTCCTTCAACAACCTCTACACCTCCATCCCGTTCACCCTCTCGATGACGAACGGCGTGGCCCACGGCCTCCTCTTCGACAACACGCACAGGGTCGAGTTCGACCTGGCGCTCGAGGACGAGGGCCGCGCGTACTACGGGGCCGAGGGCGGGAACGTCGTCTACTACGTCTTCTGCGGCCCTACCCCCCGGGAGGTGGTGGACCGCTACACGGAGCTAACGGGCCGCACCCCTATGCCGCCGCTGTGGGCCTTGGGCAACCAGCAGTGCCGCTACAGCTACATGGACGAGGAAGAGGTGCGCGAGGTCGCCAGAGGTTTCCGCGAGCGGGACATCCCTTGCGATGTGATCTACCTCGACATCCACTACATGGACGGCTACCGCGTCTTTACCTGGGACAGGGAGCGCTTCCCCGACCCCGAGAAGCTCATCTCCGACCTGCGCGAAGAGGGCTTCCGCGTCGTGACCATCGTCGACCCCGGCGTAAAGGCGGACGAGAGCTACCCCGTCTACGTCGAGGGCAGAGAGCGAGACCTCTACTGCAAGACGCAAAGTGGCGCCGAGTACCACAACGTCGTCTGGCCTGGGACGTGCGCCTTCCCCGACTTCACCAACCCCGAGACCAGGGCGTGGTGGGGCGAGAACCACAAGGTCCTCACCGACGCTGGCGTGGCGGGGATCTGGTGCGACATGAACGAGCCGGCGCTCTTCGTGCCAAAGCAGTCGACGATGCCTGACGACGTGGTCCATCCCGGAGGGGGAGAGCCGAGGTGGCACGCCCAGATCCACAACACCTACGGCTCGCTGATGGCCCGCTCCGCGCGCGAGGGTCTTCTGGCCCTGCGGCCCGGCGAGCGGCCGTTCGTGATCACGCGCGCCGGCTACGCAGGATTGCAGCGCCACGCCCTGCAGTGGACCGGGGACAACTCCTCGTGGTGGGAGCACCTGTGGATGAGCATGCCCCAGCTCCAGAACCTCGGCCTCTCCGGGATAGCCTGGTCCGGGGTAGATGTCGGCGGCTTCTTCGGCGACACGAACGGGGAACTGCTGGCCCGCTGGACGGAGTTCGGAATTTTCCAGCCTTTCTGCCGCAACCACTCCGCCATTGGGACCCGCCGCCAGGAGCCCTGGGCCTTCGGCGAGCCCTACGAGTCGGTCTGCCGACAGATGATAAAGCTCCGCCAGCGACTCCTCCCTTACCTCTACACCCTCTTCGAAGAGTGCCACCGCACGGGCGCCCCCATCCTCAGGCCCCTCCTCTTCGAGTACCCGGAGGACGAGACTACCTACACCGCCGACGACCAATTCCTCCTCGGCGACGCCCTCCTCGTCGCCCCCGTAACGCGCCCCGGCATAGAGCACCGCCACGTCTACCTGCCGCGGGGCACCTGGTTCCACTACTGGAGCGGCGAGCGCTTCGACGGCCCGGCCCACATCCTGGCCCACGCGCCTTTGGGAGAGCCCGCGCTCTACGTCAGGGCCAACACGCCAATCCCCTTCGGCCCCGACGCGAGCCACACGGGAGAGCGACCGCCCAACCCGCTGACGCTCCGCATCCACCCCGCCGAGGGTAGCGGGGGGGCGGCCCTCTACGAGGACGGGGGAGACGGCTTCGGCTACGAGGGCGGCGAGTACGCCCGCCGCGTCGTCTCGTGCGAGACCTCACACGACCGCGTAACGGTCCGCCTCGGAGAGCGCGAGGGCTCGTTCGCCCCGGAGCGACGGCAGGTGATACTGGAGCTGCGCGGTATAGAAGCGGCGCAGAGCGTCCTGGTAGACGGCGAGGCGCGGAATCCATCTTACGAGGACGGCGCCCTCTCGGTCTCGCTCGGCGAAGAGGCCAGGGCCGCGACGGTGGAGGTTATCCTTTAGCGCCCCCGGTGTAGCGGGCCGGAGGACTAGAAGGATGCTCACCCTCATCCTCGCCCTGGTCGTCGGGTATTTTGGTGTCGGGCTCCTCGTGGTCCTGAGGATGACCTCCCCGCGGCCCGGCCCTCCCGAGGCTACACCTGCCTCCGTCGGCCTCGCCTACGAGGAGGTCGAGCTCCGGAGCACGGACGGGGTCAAGCTGGGCGCGTGGTGGTTGCCCGCGGAGGGTTCGTCCCGGGCGGCGGTGCTGGTCCCCGGGTGGGGCGGAAGCAAGGCCGACGAGCACGTCCTGCGGACCGCCCCCGTCTACAACCGGGCTGGCTACGGCGTGCTCGTGTTCGACCCCCGTGCCCAGGGTGAGTCGGAAGGGGGACGGCGCACCCTGGGCTACAGGGAGGCGCGCGACGTGCTCGGCGCGCTCGCCTGGCTGCGCGAGCGGGGCTACGCGATGGGCGACGTCGTCCTACACGGCTGGTCGATGGGCAGCACGTCGGCCTTGCGCGCGGCCCCGGGGACGGGGGTCTCGGCGGTCGTCGAGGAAGCCGGCTACGCGGACCTACCGCTCTTGCTGAAGGATAAAATCCCCGAGCTCATACGCTTCGGGGGACTCTTCAGACCGGCCATCCTGTTCGCCGGGTGGCTCTTCCCGGACTTCGACGTCTGGGACGTCAGGCCCGAGAGGGAGGCGGCGCAGCTCTCCAAAGAGGGCGTGCCGCTCTTCGTCATCCATTCGACGGCAGACCAGCTAGTGCCCCACGAGCACGCGACCATGTTCGCCGCGGCGTACCCGGGGGCGCGGGTGTGGACGCTTGAGGGCTACGGACACGTCGAGGCCTTCGAACACCCCGAGTACGGCCAGAGGTTGACGGGCTTCTTGAGGAGCCTCGCGGCCGGCGGGCCGGAGGACTAGCCCCGGATCAGGGCCCGGAGCTCCGGGTCCGTGAAGTCCTTGGCCACCATAAACGCCCCCGCCTGGCGGAGCCTCTCCGGGTCTTGGGTCGAGGCGATGCCGACGGTCGGTATTCCGGCGGCCACGGAGGAGGCGAGGCCAGAGAGGGAGTCCTCGAACGCCAGGGCCTCTTCGGCTGAGACGCCGGTCCTTTTTAGGGCGGCCTGGTAGGGGGCGGGGTCCGGCTTGACAGCCCCCACCTCGTCGGCGAGCACCACGGTCTCGAAGAAGTCCTGCAGCTTAAGGGCAGGCAGGATCGCGCCGACGTTCTCCTTCGGGGCGTTGGTGACTAGGGCGATCTTGAAGCCCTGGCTCTTGCCCTCTTCTACGAAGTTTACGAGGCCGGGGAGGGGTTCTAGCTCGACGGCGCGCTCGCGGAAGCTCGCCTCCTTGGCGTCCCCGATGGACGCGCCCTCCTCTTCGGTCAGGCCGGGTAGGAGGTCGCGCACGATCTCGGGGGTGCTCCGGCCGCTGATCCTCTCCTTGTAGAACTCCTCGTCCACCTCGACGCCGTAAGGCGCGAGCGCGTCCACCCACGTGGGAAGGTGCAGCGAGTCGGTCTCGGCCAGCGTGCCGTCGAGGTCGAAGAGGAGGGCCCTGTACAACTCAGCGAACCCCGCGGCGGGTCATCGTCGAAGGAGACGCCGTGCGCGGCATCTCAAGCTCAACGCCATCCCAGCAGGTCGTACAAGGCGGGATCCATAAAGTCCCCCACCACCAGCTCGACCCCGGTATCGAGCAGCTCCTCGGGGGTGTTGCTCGAGGCGATACCCACCGTCGTGATGCCGGCCGCCACCGCCGCCTTTGCCCCGGTTACGGAGTCCTCGAAGGCGACTGCCTCTTCCGGCGAGACGCCCAACCTCTCCAAAGCCTCCTCGTACGGCACCGCTGCGGGCTTGTCCTCGTCCGTGTCCTTGGGGTAGATGATGGGATCGAAGGCCCCGTTCAACCCAAGCGGCTGCAAGACCTCGCCGGCATCCTCGTCCGTGGAGTTGGTAACGAGGGCGAGCGACACCTCGCGCCGGCGGCCCTGCTCCAGCAGGCCTCGCAGGCCGGGTAGCGGTCCCAGCTCGCTGGCCCGCTGCCTGGCGCGAAGCTCCTCGAACTCGAGCAGTCTGTTGGTCTCTTCCTCGGAGAGGTCAGGCAGGAGGTCCCTCACGCCATCTTCGTCCATCCGGCCGCTGAGCCTCTCCTCGTAGAGCTCTCGGGTAACCTCGATGCCGTAGGGGCGCAGGACCTCGATCCAGGTCGAGAAATGCACGGCGTCGGTGTTGGAGAGGGTACCGTCGAGGTCGAAGAGCAGCGCTTTGAGCATGGTTGCGGATTATAGGTCTCTTCGTTGCCTGCTTCCAGGGATGCCCGTTCAGGGGCCGTAGTAGAGGACCATGTTCAACGCGCGCGTCACGATGAGGAGCGCCCCGATGTACAGGAGGATAAAGAGGTGCCCGCGCTCGCGGCCCTTGCGCAGCGGGCTCGTCTTGTACTCGGCCATCCCGAGGAGCACCCCGAGAGCACACAGGCCCCAGACAAAGTAGAAGACGAGGTAGCGCCCTGCGTTGCCTGGGTCAGGGTTGAGCGAGGCCCACCCGAAGGCCAGGGTCACGAAGGCCGCCAGCGAGAGCGAGAGCACGAAGAGCACCCTGTTGGCGCGGC
Source organism: Rubrobacter sp. (assembly GCA_016781705.1). Taxonomy (GTDB): domain Bacteria; phylum Actinomycetota; class Rubrobacteria; order Rubrobacterales; family Rubrobacteraceae; genus Rubrobacter_F. Next base: position 5,207 of record JADDPV010000271.1, on the reverse strand, counting down.
CGCGCCGCTCCCACGCGAGCCACCCGTAGAGAATCGTGGCGATGCCCCTCATGCGGATAATGTTAACAGCCGGGGCGCAGCGCGCCGGTGAAAGCTTCCCGTCCGCCGCGCCTGTACCTTTCCTTCCCGCCGATCTCGCCAGGGATTAGAATAACCGCCGTGCGCCGACTCCTTGCCCTTACCTGCGCGATCGTCCTGGTTGACACGATCTTCTACGCCGCCCTAACGCCGCTGGTCCCCTACTACGACGACGAGCTAGGCCTCTCGAAGTCGGCGGTAGGCATCTTGAGCGGCGCCTACGGGGCTGGCGTTATCGCGGGCAGCGCGCCCGGCGCTTTCTTAGCCTCGCGCGCCGGGGTGAGGGTGGCGGCCCTGATCGGGCTCGGGTTGCTCTCCGTTACCAGCCTGGCCTTCGGGCTCGCGGAGTCGGTACCCTTGCTCGTGCTGGCGCGCTTCGCGGGCGGGTTCGGGAGCGCGCTCTCCTGGGTCGCGGCCTTCACCTGGCTCGTTGGGGGCGCGCCCGAGGGGCGGCGGGGGGAGTTGATCGGGGTGATGGTAAGCTCCGCCGTCTTCGGCGCGCTGCTCGGGCCTGTCCTCGGGAGCGTGGCCGCGACGGTCGGCACCCTCCCAGCCTTCGCCGCGGTCGCCGCCGTCGGGGTTCTGATCGCGCTGTGGGCCACCCTGGAGACCGTCCCCGAAGCCGACGAGCCCCGCCCCATCTTCGGGGAGCTCAGGGCTGTCCTTGGGCCCAGCCAGGCTACGGGCCTCTGGCTCATCGGCCTCTCCCCGCTGCTCTTCAGCGCCCTGGCCGTCCTCGTCCCGCTCGAGCTCGGCAGGCTCGGCTGGGGAGCCGCCGCCGTCGGGATCGTCTTTCTCGTCAGCGCCGCTTTCGAGGCCGTAGTCCATCCCCTACTGGGCCGCTGGGCCGACAGGGCCGGCTACCGGAGCCCCGTGCGGGCCGGGCTGCTCGCCTCCGTAGGCATCCTCCTCGTGCTGCCGTGGGCGGCGAGCCCCTGGCTCCTCGGGCTGCTCGTGGTTCTCGCCGCCGGGGCCTTCAACGCCCCGCTCGTGCCTGGCACGACACTCTTCTCCCGGAGCACGGAGAAGGCCGGCATGGAGGGCGCCGTGGCGTTCGGGATCACCAACTTCGCCTGGGCCTCGGGCTACGCGGTCGGCGCCCCGCTCGGGGGTTTCCTCGCCGACCTGCGCGGCGACGCCCTCTCATACCTCTTCCTCACCGCCGTCTGCCTCGCGACGCTCGTCGCCCTCAGGCGCCCGGTGTAGGACCCTGCGAAGAGAGAGCCCTCACGGACCGAGACCCCGGTGCTCTTGTACTATAGCGTCACCAGACATGATCCCCGGTTTTCCCACATTCGACCGCGAGGAGTAGACACATGGCGCAGCCCATAGACCTATACTACTGGCCGACACCCAACGGGAGGAAGCTCACGATCTTCCTCGAGGAGGCGGAGCTCCCCTACAACGTGGTGCCCGTGGACATCGCCGCGGGCGACCAGTTCGAGCCCGAGTTCCTGCGGATCAGCCCGAACAACAAGATCCCGGCCATAGTCGACCCGGAGGGCCCCGACGGGGAGCCGATCTCCCTCTTCGAGTCGGGCGCCATCCTGATCTACCTCGCAGAGAAGACGGGGCGGTTCCTGCCAAGCTCACCCCGGAAGAGGTACGCCGCTCTGCAGTGGCTGATGTTCCAGATGGGCCACGTTGGCCCGATGCTGGGTCAGGCCCACCACTTCCGCAAGTACGCCAACGAAGAGATACCCTACGCCGTCGAGCGCTACACGAACGAGGCCGCCAGGCTCTACCGCGTCATAGACCGCAGGCTCGCCGAGACCTCGTTTATAGCCGGCGACGAGTACACGATAGCCGATATGGCGATCTTCCCGTGGCTGCGCTCCCACGAGAACCAGGGCCAGAGCCTCGAAGACTACCCGAACCTGAAGCGCTGGTACGAGGGGGTGGAGAGCCGTCCCGCGGTCAGGCGCGGGCTCGACGTCGGCAAGGAGCTGCGCCGCACCCTCGACCGCAACATGGACGAAGAAACCCGCAGGATCCTCTTCGGCCGCGGGCCGCGCCGCTAGCCCAGGCTAGCCCCTAGAAGGCGGCGGCGCCGGCCTCGGCCACCTGCTGGTCCTGGTCCACAGTGCCGGTGCTCACGCCGATCGCGCCCACGATCTCGCCCTCCCTTCTTAAAGGGACGCCGCCGGCGAAGACGACTATGCGCCCGCCGGCGGCGTCGCTCAAGCCGAAGAGCTCGGCGCCGGACTGGGCGAGGGGAGCGAGGTCCTTCGTCTCCGTCTGGAAGGCGATAGAGGTGTACGCCTTGTTTATGGAGATGTTGATGCTCCCTATAAACGCGCCGTCCATCCGCACGTGCGCCTTGAGGTTGCCCCCGGCGTCCACGACGGCTATGTCCATCGGGCAGCCGATCTCTTGGGCCTTCTCCTCCGCCGCCGCCATGACCCGGCGGGCCTCTTCGAGGGTTATGGTCTCCACGGTCCCCTAGCCCCCGTTCCGGCGCGACCAGTGCTCGGCGCTCACCTCGGTCTCGGCGAGCTCGAAGGTGGCGGCGTGGCCGGTGAAGTCGACGTGGTTGTTGACGGCGACCAGCGACTGCGGGCAGCACAGAAAGACGCTCAGGGCCTCGTCGTGGACGAGCCTGTCGATCTCCTTGCCAAGCTCGCCCAGCTTTTGCGCGTCGGTCTCCACGACGGAGCGGCCCATAAGGTCCTCGAACTCGGGCACCGGCGGACCGGCGCGGAAGGCGCCGCCGGAGAAGTAATACTCGCGGTGGATGACCGCCGGAGGGTAGCCCGCGGCGAGGTCGAACCACGCGTGTACGAGCACGTCGAAGTTCAGCGGCAGGTTCTTCTCGACCAGCGTCTTCTGCGCCGGTCTCACGTCCTCGTCCGGTATGACGGTGAGGTCCACCTCGATACCCAGGGCGTCGCGGAAGTCGTCGGCCAGGTGGCGGGCCAAGGCCTCCACCTCGGTCGTCGCGGCCAGCCTCAGGGCGCGGTCTCGCGGCCAGCCGGCCTCGGAGAGAAGCCGTCTGGCCTCCCCCGCATCGTGCGGGTAGGGTTCCAGGTCATCCGGGGACTCCCACGAGTAGGGCGGGGCCATCGCGGCGACCGGGTGCGCGTAGCCGAGAAAGACGTCGCTTATGAGCCGGTCGCGGTCGACGGCGAGGTTGAGCGCCTTGCGGACCCGTACGTCGACCATAAACTCGGCGTTGCGGTTGATGAGGCCGGAGACGACGCGCATGGCGTCGATGGAGACGAGGTACGCGTGCTCGGAGTTCTCGACCCGCGCGGCGTCGGCCGGGGAGACCTCGGTGACGATGTCTATCTCGCCCTCCGTGTCGCAGACGAGGTCGAGGGCCTCGGCGTGGTCGATGTCGTTGCGGAACACGACCCTCTCCAGGCGCGGTCCGCGTTCCTTGTTCCAGTGGTCGGGGTTCGCTTCGAGGATCACCCTATCGCTGCGCGGCAGGTTGGTGGGCAACCAGGTGCAGGTGAACGGTTCGGCGTCGATTATGGCGATCTCGGCCTCCCAACTGGAGAAGCCCTCGACGAGGGTGAACGGTCCCGAGCCCCACGGGCCCGGAGCGTCGATCGCTCACCAGTGTCCTTCGCCCGTCCCGTACTTGCGGTAGCCGAACCCCTCCTCCTCCCAGAAGCGGGTGCTCGCGATGTGGAATCCCCTGAACTTCGCCAAAGCCAGCCCGTCCGGCTCGGGGAACTCGAAGCGGATGGTGTAGTCGTCGGGCACCTCCACCCTGGTATCCGGGTGGAAGTTCAGGTAGGTCCCCGGCGGGTGCGGCGCCCGCCACTTCTGCACCTCGTCGAAGGCGCGCTTGACGCTGTGGGCCGTCAAGGGCTCGCCGTCCTGGAAGCGGATGCCCTCGCGGACCTTCACCACGAGCGTGCTCCCCTCCCAGTGGGCGTCCTCCATCGCCGCCCCGACGATGTGGCCCCGCTCGTCGGTGCGCACCGGCTCCTCCATCGTGTTCCACGTGATGTACAGCCAGTTGAGCGGGTGCGGGTCCACGACGTGAACTGTGCCCATGGGCGTGCGTCGCTTCTGCTCGGCGGCAGCCTGCCGGGTAGGTTGGGTCATTATGTTTCTCCTCCACTTCAGACCACGATCTCCGAAGGATACACATTCTCCGATAGACACGCCACATGCTAAGCCGGACTGGCTGCGGGTTCATTGCACGTATCATGGCAGCAAGACCCGCGAGAAGAAGTTCGACCAGGACAGTGAGTCCCGGGTAGGCGTTGGTGTCGTTGACCTTACCTGGGAGAGGACCACAAGGAAGGGTGTCACCGCGAGCGCGGCGACGCCATTCGTTATGCTCAGCTCGATCCCCGCAGCATACTGCCGTATGGGCTCGACCCCGAGCTCCGGCCCAACCTCGGAGAAGATAGAGACCGCGGGGAGCGCCCCGCCCATCTGCTTTGGCGCTCACGGCATCACCCGCCCCAGACCTGCGCCGAGCACTGCCGCCCACAACTTGAAACTGTTCTCGGGGGAAGAAGCGGAGTAGGTTACCGGGTCAAGTCCAAATGTCTGCCGCCCAGCTGACGAACACCCCGTTCTCTTTAAGCTTCTGGCGACGACGGGCGAGGATCGCGCCCAAGGCCTGGGGCCTCCGCATCGGGGGGCTCGGGACGCATGGGCATGGCGGCGCCCCGAGTTTGTCATGCTCGACGGGCGCTACCCCGGCACCCAAATCAGGCCGCCCTCGCGTTGTCCCTGGTTGGCCAACGCTTGGGGCGTTGACTGGCTCCAGCTTTGCCCATATACTGCTGCAACAGTGGGGCGAAGGGGTTCAGGAAGGTAAAGGGGTCCAGGAAGGTCTAAAAACCGAGGAGAGGCTGGCACGGTCTCGTCGTCGTGGCCGGGGAGTGAACCCGAGGGGCCACTGCTAACTGCTAGAGAGCGAGAAGGCCAGGGGAGCCGAATCCCGGAACCAGAATACCAACCCGTCGCCCGTTGCAACCCGACCGGGGTGAGGACCCCGAGAAGGAGGTTTCTGGTGAGAGACACTGCCGAACACACGGCCGGATGGCGCATCTCATTGGGAGAGATGCCCCTGTGGAGCTGGTTGGCGATGGCGCTTCTGCTGGCGATGCTCTTCGCGCTTCTTTCCGCGAGCGGGGCTCTGCTCGCACCCCTGTTCGGGC
>JADDPV010000122.1 GCA_016781705.1 Rubrobacter sp. | reverse complement strand
GAACGCGTCGCCAGGGAGAGGCTAGAAGCTGCGTCCCGGGCAGGGGCCTAGATCTGGGCTCTGTTCTCCCCAGACCCGGCGATCGTAGTCTCGGATGGCGCACGGGAGGTGGGGCGCGGGCGCGTTTACCGCTACGGGGGCGAAGACAAGATGATCGTGCTCTTCGACGAGATCGGGTACAAGACCCTCATGGTCGCCCTCGTCGAGGAGCACGGGTTGCTCGAACCGGCCGGCCAGAACCCGCCGCCGGGGTAGGTCGGGGGCGGTAGCCCTCATCGAAAGTTAGAGAACAGGGGAAGCACAGTGGACGGACAAGGTTTGATCGGGCTCGAAGCGCGGGCGTCGGACGGGACGGTGCTCGGACGCGTCACGGAGGTCCTCACGGGCGAAGACGACGACGGCGTCGTGGGGATAACGCACGTCGTGGTGGAGAAAGACGGGGAGTACCAGGAACTCCCGTTCTCCTCCGTCGACCTGGACCCGGAGGCGGACTTCGGGACCTTCGAGGCCGGCGCGTTCGACGACGGGCCCGGCGAGCACGAGGGCGAGGAGATAAGGCCGGCGGGGTACGCCCCGAACAAGCCCTTCTTCGGCCCCGACGACAGCCGGCACGAGGGCCAGTTTGTAACCACGCCCGAGGACCCGTCGGAGATGCCGCCCCCCGAGGACCTCGACCGCGAGGCCGGGGAGGCGGGCGGCTGGGAGGACGAGGGCTCGACCACGGCCGACTCCGGCTACCCGCGCAACGACGTGTACATCGACCCGGACACTGGCGACGAGGTCCAGGACCCGCTGATGAAGGACAACGAGTCCCTCGAAGACGAGGTGGCCGACCTGCTCGCGGACACGGGTGTGGGGGTGCGCCAGGCCATCGAAGGGGTCGTGGAGCTGTACGGCTCGGTGGAGACCGCCGAAGACCTGGAGGAGATCAAGGCCGAGCTTATGGCCCACCCCGGCGTAAGGGAGATAGACAGCGACTTCGTCGACGTCGGGTAAGATACGCCCGAAACGCGGCCCACGGACCTCGACGGTCGCGGGCCCCGCGACCGCTTTAAGACCCTCGCCTCAAAGGCGGCACGACGGCAGAGAGGAAGGCACCATGGTAGTAGCGGAGGTAAGCATCTTCCCGTTGGGAACCGGGACCACGAGCGTGAGCGATTACGTGGCGGCGGCGGTCAAGGCGATCGAGGGCTCGGGCCTGAAATGCACCCTGGGAGCGATGGGGACGACGATAGAGGCCGAGACCCCGGAGGAGGCCTACGCCGCCGTCGCCCGGGCGCACGCCGCCGTCTTCGAGCTCGGCGCGGGCAGGGCCTACGCGGTGGTCAAGGTGGACGACCGGCGAGACACGGGGCCACGCTCCGGCGAAGAGAGGCTGCGCTCGACCCGCGAGAAGCTGAACGCTGACTAGTCGGGCGGAGCAGCCGGTAGGGGCAGCCCCTACGGCGCGGCAGACGGAGGAGGACCGAGGTGCCCGGTAGCGGGCCTCCGGAAGGGATTCGCCGGATACTTTTCGTCGAGCTTCTGGGGGGGCTCGGGGACGTCCTGAACTCGCTGGGCGCGATCCAGGCCCTCGCCCGTTCGCAGCCCGCAGCCCGCCTCACGGTCCTCACCTTTCCGCCGGGCGGCGAGCTTCTGAGGGTAGACGACCTCATCCACGCGGTCGTCTACGCCGAAGCCGGCCGCGCCCGGGCGGCGGTGGAGGAGCAGCTCGCCCGCGGGGGCTGGGACCTCGTCGTCTCCGACACCTCCTACGACGGCATAGACGCCCTCATCCGTGACTCCGGCGTCCCGCGCGCCACGACGAACCTGTGGCGCTCGCCTCCGCCGGACGAGCACGTCGGCGAGCGCTTCCTCGACCTCCTGCTCTCGGACGGCTTGATCCACGAGGGCTCCATAGCCCCGCCCCTGCTACGCCTCAGCCCCAAAGAACGCGCCAACGCCACGCCTGCACTAGAAAACCTCGAACGTCCCCTCGTCTTTCTCCTCCCCGACGCCGGCATGGAGGTCAAGCGCTGGCCGGAGGAGCGTTGGGGAGCTCTGGGACGCGCCCTCCGCGAACGCTTGGGCGCTGACATCGTCGTGCCCGTAGGCTCCGACGAGGGACAGGCCGAGCGGGTCGCCGAAACGGCGGCCGGGACGGTCTTGCCGCGCGGCACGCTCCGCGAGTTAGCCGCCGCCCTCTCCCACGCCGACCTCGCCGTCGGCGCAGACACGGGCCCGGCGCGCATCGCCGCCGCGCTGCGTGTGCCGACCGTCACCCTCTTCGGGCCCTCCTGGCACGGCCGCTACGGCCAGCCACCGCCGCACGCCAACCTTCAGGGCTACCCGCCCTGTCCCCAGCGCAACGTCTCGGACTTCACCCAACAGCCCTGCTGGTACGCCGGTGTCTGCACCCTGGAAGGACGTGCCTGGCGCACGTGCCTGGAGGACATCGATGTGGAGAGTGTCCTCTCTACGACACTTGCGCTTCTTGGGAATGGCCGGGCCGTGATCCGGGGAGAAGCCGGGCGTTGAACGGCGCTTGGGCGGAGGCACGGCGCCTCCTCGTGATGCGCCTGGACAACATCGGGGACGTGGTGATGACGGGTCCCGTGCTGCGCGCGCTCAAGGAGAACCAGCCGGGGGTGCACCTCACGCTCATGGCGAGCCCGGGCGGGAGCAAGGCCGCGGCGCTCCTGCCGTGGGTGGACGACGTCCTTACCTGGCGCGTCGTGTGGCAGGACCTTGGGCGTCTCCCCTTCGACCCGGCCCGGGAGATGGAGATGATCGAAGCCATGAAGGCCGGCGGCTACGACGGCGCGGTCGTGCTGACCTCCTTCAAGCAGACGCCCCACCCGGCCGGCTACGCCAGCTACCTCGCGGGCATCCCCCTGAGGCTCGGCGAATCGAAGGAGTGGGGCGGCGGCGTCCTGACGGACGAGGTGCCCGCCGCCCCCGACGGTCTGCACCAGGCCGAGCGGAACCTACGGCTCGTCGAACACGCGGGCTTGCGGGTCCGGGACCGCTCCCTCGGCCTCCGGGTGCCGGAGGAGGCCCGAAGCTCCGTCGCCGGGATTCTGGAGGACCACGGCGTCGCCGCGGGCTCACCGTACCTTTTGCTCAGCCCCTGGACGAGCGCCCGGTCCCGAAACTACCCCACGGACCGCTTCGCCGTCGCCGCCCGCCGCGTCTCGGAGGAGACGGGATGGCCGGTCGTGGTGAGCGGCACGGAGGCGGACCGCGAGCGCGGGAAGGCCCTACTAGGCCTTTTGGGGGACCGGGGGGTAAACCTGATCGGCTCGACCGACCTCGCCGGCCTCGCCGCACTCGTCGAGGGGGCGGGCCTCCTCCTGACGAGCAACACCTCCACCATGCACATCGCCGACGCCCTCAGGACCCCGGAGGTCGTGCTCTTCGCCGGGACGGAACTGGAAGAGCAGTGGCGCCCGCGCCATGCCCCCCACCGCCTGCTCCGCCGCGAGACGTCGTGCAGCCCGTGCTACGCCTTCACCTGCCCGTATGCCCAGGAGTGTCTGGACATCCCGCCGGGGGAAGCAGCAGAGGCCTGCCTCTCCCTGCTCTCCAAGGTCGGGGTAAACACGCAGAGGGGCTGAGCAAGAGGATTCGGGCGAACCGGCCGGTCCGCTTTCCGAATCTTCGCCCGGTCGCCCAGGCGGCCGGATAGTTCGCCGGGAGAACGGGTACCATGCCCGCCGACGAAGACCGGTGGACAGGAGGGGCAAAACGGCGTGACGCGCGTGGCGATGATAACGGGGACGTACCGGCCGGAGAGGGACGGCGTGGTCCACTACGTCCTGCGCCTCCGCGAAGCCCTCACGCAACGCGGCGTCTCCTCCGTCGTGCTCACCACGAAGGACGCGGCCCGCGAAGCGCGCGACGGCGAGGTCAGGGGCGTCGTAGACGGTTGGGGGCCCGCGGACCTGCCGGCGCTCGTCCGGGGCGTCAAGGAGGCAGTGCGCGAGGGCGCCGAGGTGGTCCACGTCCAGCACGCCGCCGGCACCTACGGCTTCAAACGCGCCGTCTTCTTCCTGCCCCCCTTGCTGCGCGCCGCCGGGGTTCGCGCGCCCCTGGTCACCACGGTCCACGAGTACGCCTGGTGGGAGTGGGAGCCGCCGGGCGTTCCGCCCGCGCTCGTCGAGGCGATAAAGACCTGGGGACAGCGCCGCGGATTCTGGGACCGCGAGGACGGCTTCCTCCTCACCGAAAGCGACGCGCTGATCACGACCAACGCCCCGGCCGAGAACGCCATAAAGGAGCGGTTGCCCCACCTCGCGGGGAGGCTCCGACGCATCCCCCTCGTCGCCAACGTGGACGTCGTACCCGTAAACGGAGAGCAAGCCCGGCGCGAGGTGCGCTCCCGGTTCGGGTGGTCCCCGGACGCCGAGGTGGTCGCCTACTTCGGCTTCCTGCATCCGGTCAAGGGCATAGAGAACCTGCTCAAGGCGCATGTTCGCCTCCTGAAGACCCGGCCGCGGGCGCGGTTGCTCCTGATCGGGGGCGCGGAGAGCCTCGCCCTGCCCGGGGAGGCGGCCTCTTCTTACCGGGACGAACTACGCACGCTCATCGGGGGGCTCGGGCTGACCGACACGGTCGCGATGACGGGCTACGTGCCGGAGGGAGAAGCCTCTCGCCTGCTCTCGGGCTCCGACGTCGGGGTGCTGCCGTTCAACCAGGGGGTCACCCTGAAGAGCGGCACCCTGCTAGCGCTCCTCGGGCACGGTCTGCCGACCGTCGTCACCCGCTCCGACCCGCCGGAGCCGGACCTTTCGAGCGGGGGGATCTCTCGCCTCGTCGAGCGGCGCGACGTCCCCGGCATCGCCGGCGCCATCTCCAGCCTCCTCGCGGACTCAGTGGAGCGAGAGCGGCTGGCCGAGAAGGGGCGTTCTTACGTCCGGAACCTCTCCTGGCCCTTGGTGGCGGAGCGCCACGGCGAGATATACGAGCGGGTGCTGCGGGATCGGGAGAAGGGGAAGCGCGCGTCGTGGCGGCCGTAGACGTGCTCGTGCCGACCTACGAACGGCGAGAGTCGTTCCTGACGACGCTCGCGGGGCTGGCGGGCCAATCCTTCCCGGATCTCAGGGTGGTCGTGGCCGACCAGAGCACCGAGCCGGTCGAGGAGTCGCCCGTGGCGCGGGCGATGGAGCGCGTGATCCGTGCGCGCGGCGGCTCCGTCGAGTGGCACCATCGCAACGGGCTGAAGGGTATCGCCGAGCAGCGGCATTTCCTCCTGAAAGAGGCGACGGCTCCCTACGTCCTGTACCTCGACGACGACACCTTTATGGAGCCGTGGGTGATCGAAAGGCTCGTCGGCGTTCTCGAGGAGGAGGGCTGCGGGTTTGTCGGGGCGTTTCCCATCGGCCCGACATTCCTGGACGACGTGCGCCTCGAACAGCAGGTCGTGGAGCCGTGGGAGGGCCCGGTTCGGCCCGAGGTAGTCGAGCCCGGCACACCGCAATGGGAGCGGTGGAACCTGCACCGCGCGGCGAACGTGTTTCACGCGGCCAAAGGGTTACGGCCCGGGGAGATCGTGCGCTACAAGGTCGCCTGGATCGCGGCCTGCATCCTCTACCACCGGGAGAAGCTCCTGGAGGTCGGCGGTTTCTCGTTCTGGGAGCGGCTACCGCGCTACCCGAGGGGAGAGGAGATCCTGGTTCAGAACCTCCTCATGCGCCGCTACGGCGGCTGCGGCATCCTCCCGTCGGGTACCTACAGCAACCAGGTCGAGACGACGGTCGCCGCCCCGGAGGAAGCC
>JADDPV010000169.1:1631-5715 GCA_016781705.1 Rubrobacter sp. | reverse complement strand
CCGGCGCCCACTCGGGGGGCCGAGCCGTCCTCCCTGGCGCCGAGCATGAACGACTCCCAGACGTCCAGGGGGAGCTTCTCCCCGTTGACCTCCTCGTACCCCGCCACCCCGACCATCGGGCGGCGGCCTTCGGGGTAGCCGACCCAGGAGACGGCCGCGAGCCCGCTCTGGCCCGCGCCTATCCCCGAGCCCGGGCTCGCGAAGCCCGCGTACCAGGCGTCGGCGAAAAGCTCGCTCGTCCCGGTCTTGCCGGCCGACGGGAAACCCAAGGTGCCGTCGAGCCTCCCCGGGCCCTCCGCGTGGCCGTCGGCGACCACCGAGCGCAGGACGTCCGCGACCACGCCGGACTCGTACTCCGTCAGCGCCTGCTCCGGCTCGAGCGAGGGGGCTTGGGCTCCCCGCCCGACCGGCTCGCCCGTCCCGCGGCGCGTCGCCCCTTCGACGAAGCGCGGCGGGTGGTGCACCCCGCCCGAGGGGATCGTCGCGTAGGCGCCGGCGAGCTCCAGGGGCGTCACCCCTTCGGCGAGGCCGCCGATCGCCGTCGAGGGGTAGGGCTCGAGGGGCTCCCGGATCCCCATCGCGCGCGCCGTTTCGACCACGAACGGCATCCCGACGGAGAGCGCCAGGCGGGTGTAGGCGGTGTTGACCGACTCTATCGTCGCCTTCCTGACGGCTATCGGTCCCCACTGGTACTCGCGGTAGTTGTTGACCTGGGTGCCGTCGGGGAGGACGAGCGGGCCGTTCCCGTCGTAGACGGCGTCGGGCGGGATCCCGGCCCTTACGGCCGCGGCGAGCACGAAGGTCTTGAAGGTCGAGCCGGGCTGGCGCTTCGCCTGTGTCGCCAGGTTGAACGGGCTCTCGTGAAAGGGCTTGCCGGTCTCGGACGCGACGGCGAGCACCCTCCCCGTCCCCGGGTCCACGGCGGCCAAAGCCGCCGAAGGCTCGCCCGCCTCGGGGTCGACCCCGGCGTCGGCGGCCCGGACGGCCGCGCGCTGAAGTCGTGGGTCGAGGGTGGTCTCGATCCTTAGGCCGCCGCGCAACAGCGCCTCCTCCCCGTAGTCGCGCGCGACCTCCGCGCGCACGGCGGCCACGAACGGCGCGAACTCCTCCGGCGCCCTCAGGACCGCCCCCGGCCTGATGACGAGCGGGGCGGCCTTCGCCTCCTCGTATTGGCCCTCGTCTATGTAGCCGACGTCGAGCATCGCCGCCAAGACGACGTTGCGCCGCGCCACCACCGACTCGGGGTCCGAGTACGGGTCGTAGAAGCCGGGCAGGTTGACCATCCCGGCGAGGGTCGCCGCTTCGGCCAAGTCGAGCTCGTCGGCCGGCTCGGAGAAGAACGTCCGGCTCGCCGCCTCGGCGCCGTACGCGCCGCCGCCGAAGTAGACGGTGTTGAGGTAGTCGGTGAGGATCTCGCGCTTGGTGCGCTCCTTCTCCAGGCGCCACGAGAGCGCGCCCTCGAACCACTTCCTCGCGAACGAGCGGTCGTCGCGGGCGGCCGGGTCCACGAAGCGGTTCTTTATGAGCTGCTGCGTCAGGGTCGAGCCGCCCTCCGAGATCGTCCCCGAGAGGACGTTCACCACCGCCGCGCGCGCGATCCCCCGGAAGTCGAGCCCCGAGTGGCGGTAGAAGCGCCGGTCCTCGATCGCCACCACCGCGTCCTTCAAAGCCGGCGAGATCCGGCGGCTGTCCACGACCACCCGACGCTCTCCGGCCACGAGCTCCGCGTACGGCTCGCCCCCGCCGTCGACGAGGACGGAACTCTCCGCCAGCGGCGGCTCCGGGTAGTCCTTCGGGTCCGGCAGGTGCCGCCCCAAGGCCGCGTACAACGCCCCGAACGCGACGATGCCCGCCAACAGCCCGCCGACCGATGACGCCAAAGCGAACGCCGACGCCACCGGCCAGGAGCGCGAGACGAAGGCCCGGAACCCCCGCCCCCCAGAGCCGCCCGGCCGCTCCAGAAGAAGGGCGAACCGCGCCGAACGCCCTCCGCCCGCCGCCCGCCGGCTCGCTCCTCCGCCGACCGGGCCCCGAGCGGGCCGCCTCCCTATATAGGGGCCGTTTCTCTTGCCGCGAGTCCTCACGCCGGGAAACTATTGGCCCCTGGCCCCCATTCCAACCGACCGGCGAAAATTTTCTCGGAGCCCGGCGGACCCCGTCCTTACGCGCCGCGGGCCCGGCCCTCGAGAAGCCGGGCCCGCCCCCACCGTCCTCGCGTTTCCGCACGGAAATTGTCATACACGCGCCGCACGCGCGGCCCCACCTCGGGATCGGGCTCGAAAACTGCAAAACTGGACAACCCAATTTACGCAAATCTCAAAAATTAAGGTTTTGAAGCCGCGCCCGGCGGGGACGTTGGAGGGGGCCGCCGAGGACCCGCGAGACCGCTCGTCGGCTTCTTCCGACCCGACGAGGACGAGCCCTCAGGATGCCCACAGGAGGCATAGGGCCCCCGAGAGTACGGGAGCGGGGGGTGGCGCCCTCAGTGAAGCCCTCAGGCCGCTCTGCGGGCGTGCCGGGAACCGGTCGTCGAGTCCGGGTTTCGGTTTGGAGGCGGAAGTCCCTTCCCCAACCCTCCCGGCCGCTCCCCCGACTACGACCTTCCCCCACCCGGGGTCATCGTCGTGTTCCTTAAAATCTAAGTTTTGCAAATATGAAGAATAAGAAATATAATGTTCTTGTGTATTTGAAAATCTCGGGTTTGAGGCGCGTCGGCCGTCGGCTGGGCGGAGGAACGGGCCGAGGAGGGGGTGTGGCGGTGTGGCTGCAGCGGTGGTGATCTCGGTCGTGAACCAGAAGGGTGGGGTCGGGAAGAGCACGACGGCGATGAATTTGGCGGCGGCGCTGGCCGAGGTGGGGGAGAGGGTGTTGGTGGTCGACCTCGATCCGCAGGCGGCGACCTCGCGAGCGTTCGGGCACGAGCCGGCGAAGCTGGACCAGAGCGTGTACGACGCGCTGGTCGAAGGCGTGGACCTCAGGGGGTTGATCTGGCGGCCGGACGAGCAGCCTTACGTGGAGGCCATGAGGGAGGACGCGCGCGAGAGGGGGGAGGAGGAGCCGGACCTTCTTCCCTGCCAGAGGGTAGACATGGTGGCGTCGCAGCTCGTGCTCGATCGGTTCGATAAAGATCTCAAGCGTCGGGGTCGGCGGGAGGCCGTGCTCGCGGAGGTGCTGGAGGGGATCCGCGAGGAGTACGACTTCGTGATCATCGACTGCGCGCCCTCGTCCATCGGCGAGCTGGAGGTCAACGCCATGTTCGCCGCCGACTACGTCTTGATCCCGACGATGGCGGAGTGGATGCCCCTGTACGGCGTCGCCGACGTCATGGACGCCTTCCAGGAGGTGCGCGAGTACAAGCCCGAGCTCGACGTCCTGGGGGCGCTCCTCACGCGCGTCGACAACCGCACCAACCTGACGAAGCACGCGCGCGCGGAGGTCGAGCGCGCGTTCGGGGACCGCCGCTTCGAGACGGAGATCCGGACGAACGTGCGGCTCGCGGAGCACCCGGGGTCGACCGCGTCGGTACTGGTCAGCGCGCCCGACTCGACGGGAGCAGAGGACTACCGGAGCCTCGCCGGGGAGGTGATCCGTCGTGTCCGCGGATCGTAAGTCGGGGGACAAGGGGCGCCCGGAGCGCTCGGCGGGCGGGCTCCTCGGCACTTACTTCAACAGCAACGCCGAAGGGCAGGAGCCCGAAGACGCCCCGGTCCGGCGAGGGCCTTCGCAGTCCCAGAGGGCCTCGGGGGGGCGCGCCGGATCCCGCGGCGAGGCAGCGCGCCGACCCGCACCGCGGCAGCCCGAACCACAAGCGGCCGGACCGGACGGCGCCGAGCCCGGCGAGACGCCGCCTGAGAACGCAGCTCCGTCCCCGGCCGAAGCCTTACAGCGGTTCTTGGACGGGGCGGACCGGCTCGGCGTCAAGACCAACAAGGGGTTCGAGATCCCGACCGGGCACGCCGTCGCCCTCCAGCTGATCCGGGCCCACCTACAACAACACGGCGGTTTCACCGCCAGGGAAGCCTCCATGTCGAACATGGTGGCCGCCATGATCGACCAGTGGCACGAAAGCATCTTCGGTCGGACG
>JADDPV010000169.1:0-1240 GCA_016781705.1 Rubrobacter sp. | reverse complement strand
GTTGCCGTCGCGCTCTTGTCTCTGTGGCTCGTGCTCACGGGCCGGCGCCGGCTCGCCGCGAGGCTCCTCGCGGCATTCGTGGCGGCCGGGGGTCTTACCTCGAGCCCGTCATGAAGCACCACCCTCCTCAGGGTCCCCTGCCGGGGGGATGTTCTTCGGGCGCGCCGGAGCAGGCGTCGGTCCTCTCCCCCGACTCGCCCTACCCCTACCCGAGCGGGCACGTTAGATACGGCGGGTGATCGTTCTCGGGGCCATATACCTGCTCTCCCGGAACAGGCTCCTTCGCGCGGCGATCGCGGCGGCGCTGCTCGCGCTAACCGCGAGCCGTCTCTACCCCGGGGTCCACTGGGCGTCCGACGTCGTCGGCGGCGCGCTGCTCGGGACAGCGGCCCTGCTCTGGGCCTTCGGCGGGAGGGGATGGGGGCCGGGGAGCGCGGCCCCGAGATCGGCGCTCCCCTCCCCCCGGACCCCCCTCCTGCTTCCCACGACAAGGACGGAGGCATCGAAGAGTCTTGTCCTCCGGATCGGACTGCGCGCGAAAGGCTCCCCCCGCTCCAGTCCGCCCGCCTCCTCGTACGAGCGCTTTGCCCTCACCCTGGCGCCGACGTTCCGAACCAGCCTGCCCCTCCGTGACCACCGACAACGCCGACCGCCGCCGACCCTCAAGCCGGACCAACCTAGACCAGCCCGTACCCGCGAACCCGAAAAGAAGACGAACCAATGGACCACCCCAACCACCCACCCATGCCCAACGACGCACCCGCCAGAGAAGAACGAAAAGACGACGGACCACACGAAAGAGCACCCAACCCGAACACCCCGAACAGACGAGAACCCGAAGAAGCCAGCCCACAAAGACCACGAACAAACGACGACACAGACCCCAGAAGACGAACCCGAACAGCCCGAAGAAAACAGACCCCGAACGAAGCACGACCCGCACCAGACAACCGAAACCATAAACAGAAGAGACCACCACACAAGCCCGAGACAGAGAACCCGATCACCACAACGAAAACCCGACAAAGACCCCAAGCCGCGCAGCAGAACAGACCAAACCCCGCACGAAAAACGAACCGCCCGAAGGGAACCAACGCCCGAAAACGGACAAGACGCCCGGAGGCAAAACCCAACAATCCCGGTAATAAGAAACCCAAAAAAGAGAAAAACCCAGAACCACAGAAACAAAGAACTCCAGGACAATCAAAAAGGGTCAGGAAAACGCCGCACCGAGTATCAC
>JADDPV010000105.1:1873-5761 GCA_016781705.1 Rubrobacter sp. | reverse complement strand
TGCGGCATGACAATGCAGGAGTATTCACCCGGAAACGGTATTACCCTCCCCCGAGTTGTGATTTGCCGGGACCCTGAAGGGAGGTCCGGACGCCGAGCTCCGTCGAGGAGGGACCGGCGCCCCGTACCGTCCCTCCAGGCCACGCCGCCTGTCTCCGGGATCTTCTGCGCGTTGTGTCCCTTCTATTCGGAGGGGTTGAGCTCCTCGGGGAACTCGGCCTCGAGGAGAGCGGCGCAGTCCTCGTAGACGGCGTAGGCCCCGGCCTCCTCGAGCTCGGCGCGGGAGAAGGCGCCCCCGGTCAGGACGGCCACGGCCCTCACCCCGGCCTCCTTGGCCGCCTGTATGTCCCAGACCGAGTCACCCACCACCACGGCCTCCTCAGCCGAGGCGCCCGCCCGCTCCAGCGCCAGTTCGAAGATGCCGGGGAGGGCTTCGATTCCTCGGCGTCATCCGAGGAGACCACCCCGGCTATCTTGTCCTCGGCCTCGAGGCTTTTCAGGTGTTGCTCGAGCTCCTCGGGCTCCGCGCTGGTTGCAAGCCAAACCTCGTAGCCGCGCTCGACCAACGAGGAGATGGGCGCCTTCGCGCCAGGGAGGGGCTGGCCGCGGTCCTCGAGCTCCGAGTAGTACTCCTTGTGGAGCTCGCTGGCCTTCTAAGAGGCCTCCTCGCCCTCGACGAACTCGGGAGGGGCTTGTCCGGACCCTTGCCGATCTGCTCGTGGATGACCGCCCTTGGGACGGGATCCCCGACCTCCTGCGGCGCTTGTGCCCACGCCTCGACGTGAGGTAGTTGGTGTCCATCAGCGTCCCGTCTATGTCCAGCAGCACGACCTTTGTCACGAGCCGCCTCCTCTCTCGCCCTTGCCCCAAGCCGAGTCAACATACGAAACCGGGGAAACCGTACGGCGAGTGATCGGCCTCCCGTTCGCTCGCCGCCGCGGGGTGCGGAGGCCCTTCGGTCCGGCGAGGACGGGCCGCGCGCTGCGCCTGAGAGCCGTGCGGACCGCCATCAGCCCGATGCCGCTGCTCGGCCCCGGTCACGACGAGGACCTGCTCGTCCATCGGCTCTAAAGTAACCATGGATCACTCTCCTTGCGTCGGGTGGACCCTGTGTGCGGGTCGTATGTTCGCGCCGACGCCGTGGGGCTTGGGAGGTGGGCTCTCCTGGCGAGGTGCCGGTGTGCGTCGTCGCGGGGCCAGGCGCTGTCAGCCCACCGGCGGCACCTCGCCGAGCGCCGCGATGACCTCGGGTGCGTAGCCGCACGGGGCCCTGTCGGAGAAACGTCCGCGTGCGCCGGAGGAGGGACCCGAGTCCGGATCTGGCGACTGACCGCCCGTTTGGCCCCTAGAGGTTGTTCACCCCGGCGCGGGCGCGCTTCTCGTCGGAGAGGGCGTACTTCATCACCTGCGAGAGGTCGGAGTGGCCCATGACCTCTGCGAGCTCCCTGACGTGCCCCGGGTTGGCCTGGAGGAACCACGTGCCGAACGTGCGCCTCAGGTCGTGGGGCTTGAGGTCGGTTTTCTTCAGCCCGCTCTTTCGGACCCAACGGTACAGCCTCCGCCTCAAGGTGTTCTCGGTGACGCGCGAGCCCTTCTCGTTGAGGAAGAGGTGGGGGGGAGGCGACTGTCCGGGAGGGGCCAGTCCCTCGCGGACCTTGAGGTAGCGCCTCAGGCTCTTCTTCAGCTTCGGGCTCATCGGCACGACGCGCTCCTTGTTGCCCTTCCCCTTCGCGACCCTTACCTCCTCCTCGCCGCGGTCGAAGGAGACGTCGCCGGTGAGGAGCGCCGTCGTCTCCTCTATGCGTAGTCCCGCATAGACCATCGCCGAGAAGGCCGCGTGGTCCCGGGCGGCGAGCGCCCGGGTCAAGGCCGCCTTGCGCGCCGCGCGGGCGGATGCCGCCCCCTCCTCGTTGATCGTCGCGTTCGTCGCTTCCTTCTCGATGGTGGCGAGCAGGACCTCGGCCTCTCGCTTGGTGAGGTGGCTGCGCTTGGGCGCCCTCTGGTGGAAGCGGACCTCGTCGAGGGTGCGGGTGGGGTCGGGAACCTCGAGCCTCCTTGAGACGGTCTGGAAGAAGCTGCGAAGAACCGCGAGGTGGTTCTTCCTGGAGGAGTCGGCCATCCCGCGCCCGTCCTTGAGGTGCACCACGTAGGCCTCGACCTCGTCGGCGCCGATACTAATATAGGGAGCGTCGACCTCGTCCTCGCCGCCTAGACGCTTCGCGAGCCAGCGCTGGAAGAGCTCGAGCTTCTTTCGGTAGTCGTCGACGGTCTTCTCGCTTCGCCCGCCCGCGCGCTTGGCCGAGAGGAAGAAGTGGATCGCGTCGCCGAGGTAGAGCCCGTCCCGGTCGTCCTCGCCAAGCCGAGCCCCGACCGTTCCTCGCGTCTCCGACTCCGCCATCGGTCCGATCCTCCCCCAGATACGTTCTTAGCAGCTTATCTTTATAATCTTACACACATTAGGGGGCGTTTTTCGCTTACCTAAGGGGGTTCCGGCGGAAGGACCCCGGAGAGGCGGTCTTAGTGTGTAAGATTATTCGATGAAGCGGGGCCCGGGAATCGGTCAAACGGACACGAGAGCGGTCTCTGGCTCGGCGGGGTTAACCCTCGGGCGGCACCCTGACGACGGTTCCCGGCGTCGCGTCGACGAGCGCGGCGCCGAGGTCGTCCATCAGGGGCTCGAGATCTTCGAGGGCGTTGCTCCTCGCGCGCAGCACGGCGACGACCAACCCGAGCTTCGGGACGTTCTGCTGGTGCGGGATGCCCTTGTCCGTGGTGACGAAGACGTCGAACTCCTTCTTGGCAAGTCTTAGTAGCTCGCCGTTCTTCTTGCCGGACCAGCCGGCCTCGGTAACCGTTACCACCTCGTGCTCCTCGGGGAAGCTTCGCTTCAGCCGCTTGTCCACGTTCTCGTCCAAGAGGATCCGCACGCGGAAGAGGCGCCGCGGTCCCTAACGCCGCGATGCGCCGGCGGCGCGCGGGTGCCGCCGGGCCGCTTCGAGCGTCATGTCGAGGTAGCCCTCGGCCTGCTCGCGCGAGACGCTCGGGAAGCCTTCCAGAAAATCGTCCAGGGTGTGGCCGGCCCTGAGGTAGTCCACGAGGGTCCTTACCTCGACGCGGGTGCCGGCGAAGACGAGCTCGCCGCCCATGACCTCCGGGTCCCTGGAGACGATCTTTCCTTCTTCCATCGGGTTCTTCCTCCTCCGTCCGGGCCGCTCCCACGCGGTGCTCCCCGGTGTGCTCCCTATATTATAGGGGCGCTCCCCTTACTCCCTCCACGAATGTGGTGCGGCAAGCCCCCCTCGGCGTGCTTCCGGAGCGGGATCTGGGCGGACGGAGCACACGATGCCCCCCTCCGCCTCGGGCCCGATCCTACGACTTCTGGTCGCTCCCTCCGCCCTCCAGGATGACATTCGCGGGCCGTAGCCGAGCCGTTATCCGGGGGTAGCCGTTTTGTAACCGTCGTACCGAAGGATGGTGGTGCACGCCCGGAGAGGACGGGCCGAAGACGAAGGAGCCGAAGACATGGAGCGCATCGACACCCGTAGCAAGACGACGAGGAAGGCGGCGCTGCTGGCGCTCGCGCTTGCACTGGCGGCGGTGGCGATCTCCTTCCACGCGTCCCCGGGGCGCCCGACCGCGCAGGCGAGCCTGCCACCGACCACCGAGGCCGCCAAGGCCATCCCCGAGGACAAAGGTCTCTGGCTCACCGTCCCGAAGATGGCCCGGGTAGAGGACCTGCCCGTAGTTACCGGTCCGGCAAACGACGAGGCCGCCCTCGCCCAGAGCGCCCTGCACGTCGCCGGAACTGGCTTGCCGTGGCAGGAGGAGGCCAACGTCTACATCGCCGGCCACAGGATCGGCTTCGAGGGCGAGGCCAGCCACCTCGTGT
>JADDPV010000105.1:0-1826 GCA_016781705.1 Rubrobacter sp. | reverse complement strand
GACGCGAACGGCACCCGCTACACCTACACCGTCTTCAGGAGCTTCGTCGTCGGCCCCTCCGACACCCACGTCATGGGGCCCGTGGCGGGCAAAAAGAACGTCGTGAGCCTGCAGACTTGCACCCCGATCCCGACCTTCGAGGAGAGGCTGGTGGTGCAGGCCGAGCTGGCCGACGTTGCCTCGGCGTAGATGGGCAGGGAGCAGCCTCGATAAGCGCGAGACACGGAGACGTCCCTCGGGGAGTTATCGGCCCGCGGGGCTTCTCCACACGCGGCGTCGACCTCCTCGGGAGGTCGACGCCGCGCGTCCGCTCGTGGAGGGCGAGGCGGTAATCTAGGTGGCCGGCTTGCGCAACCCCTGCGCGGCCAGTTCGCGTCCGGCAGAGCCTTATGGATGCGGTGCCGGGCTGGGACGAGCGCGGCAACTTCGACCGCAGGGCCGCTCCCATGGCGTCCTCGTGGACGGCGGCGAGCTGCGTCCCGGCGGCCCGATCCGCGTCGCGCTGCCGCCAAAGCCAAACCGACCGTTGGAGCGGGTCTAAGACGAACCGAGTGCCTGCCGCGAGGCCCCGAGTTTCCGCTCGCCGGTGCCACATGACGGAGTCGCGCATTTTGCGAGGAGGTTTTGTTCCTCCTACCCTTGAGGGTCCTCCCTAGCGTGCGGTCTCGACCTCCGCGAACCGGTGGCCCAGCAAGAACCGCTCGAACCACTCGACCGCCGGGGGCGCGGTCTCGGAGAGCCCGGGCTCGGTGTAGGCGTCGAAGTGGGCCCCGCTCGTAATCACCAGTGCCTTGGGTTCCAGCGCCCGCTCGTAGGCCGTCACCGCCAGGTCCGTCGGCGTCAGGGTGTCGTTGCCCGCCACGACCATCAGGAGCGGGGTGGGCGAGATGCGGTGTATGTTGGCCGCCGGGTTGTACTCCAGGAACTTTTCCATCGACTCCAGGCTCACCTCGTTGCGCCAGTTCGGCGCGATGGACCGACCCGTCTTCATGAACCATTCGTAGGAGTCGGGGGTCGGAAGCGCGGACGGCTCGCCCTCGGGCGCCACCACCGGGACCTTGCCCCCCTCCTCACCCCGGTAGCGGGCGAGCCGGTCCTGGGCGAGCGCCTGCTGGAACCCGGCGAAGACGTCCGGGCGCATGAGGCGCTGGGCGTTCGCCCAGCCGTCCACCAGGGGCACCTGCGAGACGGCGGCCTTGATCCTGCGGTCGAACGCCGCGAGGTGCAGGACGTGCGCTCCGGAGTAGGAGGAGCCCCACACCCCTATCCTCTCCGGATCCACCTCCGGCCGCAGGGAGACCCAGCTTATGGCGTTCTTGTAGTCCTCGTGCTGCTCGGCGGGGAAGAGCCTCCCGCGCGGCTTGCCCTCCGAGTCGCCGAAGAAGCGGTAGTCGAAGACCAGGACCACGAGCCCCGCCTCGACGAACTTCTCGGCGAAGTTCGCGAGGTGCATCTCCTTGAGGGCGCTGAAGCCGTGGGCCATCACGACGACGGGCCGCCGCTCTCCGCTCCTCAGGTCGTCCGGCACGTACAGCCAGCCGGCGCAACCGAGTCCCTCGCTGGGGAAGGTCACGTCTTGCCTCATGCAGATACCCCCTTCGTTGTCGGGGCGTTGCCGATCCGTTCCGCGGAGCTCGAGGCGTTACCCGGCGGGTAACCCCCGTCCGACACCTGCATCGACCCATTCATCACCAGCACCGTCTCATCCTCCCGTGGTCGCGGGTCCGACCGGGCATCGCTCGCCGTTGGTGTTCGTGGCGCTCCGCATCGGTTCAGGACCCGGCGAAGCGGGCGACCTCGCGGTTGAACTTCTCCGGCTCCTCCCA
>JADDPV010000273.1 GCA_016781705.1 Rubrobacter sp. | reverse complement strand
AACAAGCCGCAGTACACGCCGCACGTGGACACGGGCGACTTCGTGGTCGTGGTGAACGCCGAGAAGGTGGTCGTCACGGGCAGGAAGGCCGAACAGAAGACGTACTGGCGGCACTCCGGGCGTCCGGGTGGCCTCAAGGTGACGAGCTACGAGGTCATGATGGAGCGCAAGCCGACGGAGATCCTGCGCAAGGCCGTTTGGGGGATGATGCCGAGGACGCGGCTCGGGCGGGCGCAGTTCAAGAAGTTGAAGATCTACGCGGGACCCGAGCATCCGCACGAGGCTCAGAACCCGCAGCCCTACGAGGTGAGGTAAAGAATGGCGGCTACTCAGACGTTGTACATGGGCACGGGCCGGCGCAAGACCAGCGTCGCTCGCGTCAGGATCCTGCCGGGCGACGGCAACATCACGGTCAATGGCCGGGATTACAAGGAGTACTTCCCGCGCTCGACCTACCAGACCATCGTGACCTCTCCCTTGAGGGTCCTCGACGTCGCGGGCAACTACGACGTCGTCGTCAAGGTCGAGGGCGGCGGCCAGACCGGCCAGGCGGACGCGGTGCGCCACGGGATCGCGCGCGCCCTCTCGGAGGAGTCGCAAGAGTCGCGCGCCGAGCTGAAGAGCGCGGGGCTCCTTACCCGTGACTCTCGCGCGGTGGAGCGCAAGAAGTACGGCCTGAAGAAGGCCCGTAAGCGCCCGCAGTTCTCCAAGCGCTAGGTCAGAGAGGTTAAGAGATCTCCGGCGGGCCCTCCCTCGTCGCGAGCGCAAGGCGCTCGCGACGGTACGGGGGGGCCGCCGGGCGTTCGGGAGGTTCTTTGCAGAGGATCAAGTTCGGCACCGACGGGGTGCGCGGGGTCGCCAACGAGGGCCTGACCCCCGAGATGGCTCTGCGCCTGGGGCTTGCGGGGGCTCGTCTCTTCGGCGGTCCCATCCTCGTCGGCCGCGACACGCGCCTCTCCGGCGGGATGCTCTCCGACGCCCTCGCCGCCGGCGCCGCGAGCGGCGGGGCTTCCGTGCTGGAGCTCGGCGTGCTGCCTACCCCCGGCGTGGCGGCGCTCGCCGGCAAGCTGGGGGCCAGCGCGGGCGCCGTCGTCAGCGCCTCCCACAACCCCTATCCGGACAACGGCATCAAGTTCTTCTCCGGCGAGGGGCGCAAGCTCGCGGCCGAGACGGAGGCGGAGTTGGAGCGGCTCACCGGCGAGGAGGCCCCCCGTCCGACGGGCGGCGACGTGGGCGCGGCGGAGCCCGTCGAGGAGGCGACTGCTCTCTACGCGGAGCACGTCTTGGGGATGATAAGCCCGAGGGCCGAGGGGATGAAGGTGCTGCTGGATTGCGCGCACGGGGCGGCCTACGAGGTCGCGCCGCTCGCGTTCTCCGGGGTCGGGGCGAAGCTCTCCGTGGTGGGGAACGAGCCCGACGGGACGAACATCAACGAGGGCGTCGGGTCGACGCACGTCGAGGGCTTGAGCGTGGGCGGCAACGACGCTGCGTTCGCCTTCGACGGCGACGCCGACCGGGTGCTCGCTGTAGATGAACGGGGCGGCGTGGTGGACGGGGACAGGATCCTCGCGATTCTCGCCCGCGACCTTCACGAGCGTGGGGCCCTCAACGGCGGGGTCGTCGTCACGGTGATGAGCAATCTCGGCTTCTTCAAGGCGATGGAGGGCCTGGGCATCTCCTACGAGGTGACCCCCGTCGGTGACCGCCACGTTGCGGAGGCGATGCGGAAGAGCGGGGCGTCTTTGGGCGGGGAGCAGTCGGGGCACGTGATCCTCTCGGAGTATGCGACGACCGGGGACGGGCTGGTGACGGCGCTCGCGCTTCTGGACGTGATGGCGAGGAGCGGCAAGCCGCTTTCGGAGCTTGCGAGGGTCATGGAGCGGTATCCGCAGAGCCTGATCAACGTCCCGGTCGATGGTTCGGCCCCCGAGGCGGCCGGGCATGGCGCCGTGAAGGAGGCCGTCGCGGGTGCGGAGAAGAGGCTGGGCTCGGAGGGTCGCATCCTGCTCAGGCCGAGCGGGACGGAGCCGGTGGTGCGGGTCATGGTGGAGCACGAGGACGCGGCGGTCTGCCGCGAGGTCTCCGAGGAGGTCGCGGCGGTGGTTGCCGGATGCGCCTCGGGGACGGAGGGGGTTTAGATTTTGAGGTTTGTAGGGTGCTCTTTGGCGTGGCGTCCGGGCGAGGCGGGGACGCGCGAGTCGTGCCTCGTCGTCCTGGACGAGCGGGGCAGCATCGTCGCCAACTCGTTCGCGCAGGGTGCGGAGGAGTTGGCGACGGCGGCGGGACGCTACGCCGAGGGGCGGCGTGGGATCGTGGTGGGGGTGGACGCGCCGCTCTCCGTGCCGAACGAACGGGGGACGCGCAGGATCGAACGCATCCTCTCGAAGGTGGCGCTGCCGGCGTACTCGGCGAGCCGCAAGATGTTCGGCGGGGCTCCGTTCTCGGAGGAGTTTCTGGCGGCGCTGGAGGGGGTTGGGATCGAGTACACGGATTACCCGTTCAAGCGGTCCCGCGGCCAGAGCGTGGTCACCGAGGTGGACTCGGCAGCGACCTTGAAGGTCCTCCTCTTCGAGCGCGACGGCGATGGGCGGGAGCCCCGGAGCGCCGAAGAGGACCTCGCCATCACCCTGAGGGAACTGCCGGAGCCGAAGCTGCGCAAGGGGAACAAGGGGGCCCGCGCCGAAGCCCTCAAGGGGGCGGTCGACGCGCTGTGGAACACGCCGGGGCTCCGCTTGAGGACCGGCAACCTCTCGGCGGACCTGGGCGCTTTCGAGAACGTGGACCTCTCCAAGGTCGACATCACGGCGGAGCTCTCGCACGCGGAGCTCGACAAGATCGCGGCGCTCGTCGAGGGGACGCTCGCGGCCTACACCGTTCACCGGCACTGGAAGGACCGGGACGGCTCCATCGTGGTCGGCACCGGGCACGAGGGCTCCGTCCTCCTGCCCGCGTCGGAGGGGTTGCAGTACCGCATCGCTGAGGAGTGCCGCGCCTCGTCGGTGCCCTACGTCTAGGTGGGAGGAGGGAGTAGGTTATGGGGCTGAAGGTCCGCATCATCCCGTGCCTGGACGTGAACGCGGGCAGGGTCGTGAAGGGGACGAAGTTCAAGGACCTGCGCGACGCGGGCGATCCGGTGGAACTTGCCGCCCTCTACGACCGCGAGGGGGCCGACGAGCTCGTCTTCTACGACATCACCGCCTCCCACGAGGGGCGCGAGACTGCGGCAAGGCTCGCGAGGGCGACCGCCGAGGAGGTTTTTATCCCGTACACCATCGGCGGGGGCGTGAGGACGGCCGACGACATGCGCGCGATGCTCCGGGCCGGGGCCGACAAGGTCTCCGTCAACAGCGCCGCCGTGAGGACGCCGGACCTTATCGACACGGGTGCCGAGCGCTTCGGGAGCCAGTGCGTCGTCCTCAGCGTGGACGTGAAGCGCAAGGAAGACGGCCGGCGCGGCTGGGAGGTCTACTTGAACGGGGGGCGTGTGAACACGGGGATCGACGCCGTCGAGTGGTGTGTGGAGGGCGAGAAGCGGGGGGCGGGGGAGTACGTCTTGAACAGCATGGACGCCGACGGGACGGAGGTCGGCTACGACCTCGACCTCATAAGCGAGATCGCGGGGAGGACGAGCCTCCCGATCATCGCCTCCGGCGGGGCCGGGCACCCGGACCACATGGTCTCCGCCGTCCGCGCCGGTGCCTCCGCCGTCCTCGCCGCGAGCATCTTCCACTTCAACGAGTGGACCATCGCCGACACGAAGGCGAAGCTCGCGGAAGCCGGGATCCCCGTCCGATGAACGCCCACGAGAACCCCACGGGGGAGGTCCGCTACGACGCGAACGGGCTCGTCCCCGTCGTGTCGCAGGACGCGACGACGAACGAGGTCCTCACCCTCGCCTACGCGAACCGCGAGGCCGTCGAGAAGACCCTGCAGACGGGCGAGGCCCACTTCTACTCCCGCTCGCGCGACGAGCTCTGGCGCAAGGGCGAGACGAGCGGGAACACCCAGCGCGTGGTCGAGGTCCGCCTCGACTGCGACGGCGACGCCCTGCTGTACAGGGTCGACCCCGCAGGCCCGGCCTGCCACACCGGAGAACGGACCTGCTTCTTCACCTCGCTCTCGGAGGATGGGGCCACCCCCTCCGAGGACCAGCCGCACCTCGGGCGCACGCTGACGAGGCTCGCCGGGACGATAAAGGAGCGCCACGAGGAGATGCCGGAGGGCTCTTACACGGCGAAGCTCTTCGGGCGCGGCGCGGGGTACATCGGCCAGAAGGTCGGCGAGGAGGCGGTCGAGGTCGTGGTGGCGGCGTTGCAGGACGACAGGGTAGCCGAGGAGACGGCCGATCTTCTCTACCATCTCTTGGTGCTGCTGGAGGAGCGGGACGTCCCCACCGAGGAGGTGGCGAGGATACTCGATGAACGGCACAGGTAGACGGCTCACCCCGAGCCTCCCGGAGGCCCGGAGGCTGGCCCGCGAGTACGACGTCGTGCCGCTGTATGCGGAGTCCATAGGGGACCTGGAGACGCCCATCTCGGCGGCGCTCAAGTTCTCCGACGAGTCGCACGTCTTCCTGCTGGAGAGCGCGGAGGAGGCCGAACGGTTCGGGCGGTACTCTTTTCTGGGCTTCGGCCCGAAGCGGACGCTCTCGTACAGGAACGGCGTCTACACGGTCGTGGACTCCGACGGGGTGCGCGAGGTAGCGGCGAAAGACCCGTTCCGGGGGCTCGCCGAGATCGTCGGCAAGAAGAGCGTGGCGCCCCTGCCGAACCTGCCGGCCTTTGTCGGCGGGGCAGTCGGATACTTCTCGTACGACGCCGTGCGCTATCTGGAGAAGCTCCCGGACGCCCCGCCGGACGACCTGGAGGTGCCGGAGGCGTACTTTGCGGTTACGGACACCCTTATCGTCTTCGACCACCTGCGCCACAAGGTACTCGTGATCTCTCTGGTCGACGCCGCGAACCTCCGGGACGTCGAGGGCGAGGGCTTCGCCGCGGCGTACCGCCGGGCGGCGGACGACATCGCCCGCGTCGCGGAGAGGTTAGCCGCGCCCACGCTCCGCCGTCCCCTGCCGGAGGGTAACGGGGGAGCCCTGGAGATCCAGTCGAACTTCACCCGGGCCCGTTACGAGGAGGCCGTGGAGCGGGCGAAGGAGTACATCCGGGCGGGGGACGCGTTCCAGGTTGTGCCGAGCCAGCGCTTCTTCGCGGAGGTAGGCGACCTCGACCCGTTCCTCCTGTACCGGGGCTTGCGGACCGTGAACCCGTCGCCGTACATGACGTACCTGAAGCTCGGGGAGATGTCGATTGTCGGGGCCTCGCCGGAGCCGTTGGTCCGGGTCGAGGGGCGGCGGGTGATGACGCGCCCGATCGCCGGGACGCGACCGCGGGGGGCTACCCCCGAGGAGGATGCGGCGCTCGCCGAGGAGCTTCTGGCGGACGTAAAGGAGCGGGCCGAGCACGTCATGCTCGTGGACCTCGGGCGCAACGACCTCGGCAGGGTGTCCGAGGTAGGGAGCGTGGAGCTCGAGGACTTCATGGGGATCGAGCGCTACTCCCACGTTATGCACATCGTCTCGACCGTCGAGGGCGACCTGAGGGAGGGCCTCACGGCGCTCGACGCGCTGGCCGCGGCGTTCCCGGCGGGGACGGTCTCGGGGGCGCCGAAGGTGCGGGCGATGGAGATCATAGACGCATTGGAGCCCACGCGGCGCGGCCCCTACGCGGGGGCCACGGGCTACTACGGCGTCGACG
>JADDPV010000226.1 GCA_016781705.1 Rubrobacter sp. | reverse complement strand
GTCACACTCTACGTCACCATGGTGGTGGACGACTTCTGCCACTCCCGCCCGCAAAAAGGGCAACATCATATCCCGGACCCGATGCGTCCCTGAGCTCCAGCGAGGAGGAGGTCATCACCTTGGCCACCATCTTCGCCCGCTGGTCGCGCTTCGGAAGCGAGCGGGACTTCTACCGCTACGCCAGCGGCCACCTGTGCGATACCTTCCCCCCACCCCCTTCCCGTCCGCTCTTCTCAGTTCAATCGGCTGGTACGCGCTCCTATGTGGAGAGCTCATCGAGGCTTTCGTCTTGCACCTGGTGGTCCTTTTGGACGCACGAAAGTGCCCTTACGAAGCCCTCCTCGATAGCTGGGCGATGCCCGTCCGAGACGCAAAGCGCCGGGGGCATGGATGGCCGAGGCCGGCTACGCCGATATCGGCTGGAGCAATAGCCTGGGATGCTACGAGAGGGCTTTTGCCTGCTCGCCGCCGTCGACCCCACCGGGGTCATTCATCACCGGCTTGTGCTTTGGGGCCGCCTCCACCGCCGACCAGCACCTCCTGGCGGAAACCTTCTTCGCCGTGAGGGCCCAGCCGAACCCCAAGCTTTCGAGCGTGGGCTCGATCTCCTCGGGCCCCTACAACAACATAGCCGATAAGGGTTTCGAGGGCGCTGAGAGAACCACCGGAGATGGCTGCAGAGCTACGGGGCGCAGCAGGTCATCCATCCACCCAAACGCAACAACAGCCGCAATCCCTCCTGGTCCAAGCGCTTGAGGCGTTGGGTTGGCGGCCTTCGCCAGATCGTGCACAGAGCGTCTACGCGACAAGCTGTTCGATGCTTTGGGCCTCTGGTGGCGGGAGCGGCCCCACGAGCTGCTGAGCGGGTTGCGGGCTCGCCTGGCTGGCGGCGAGGGAGGGTGGCTTTGCACAACTTTTCTGCATCTGGCTCAATGGTGGGCGACTCGGTCGTCCTCGGCTGGCCTTCGCCGACTTCTTGTTGGGGTGGTGACCTCAAAATCACACCAAACGTATAGAGGGAGTCATAGACCAGCTCAAAGATCTCTTCGCCCTGGAACGCCATCGGGCGAAGACCTTGAGCGGGCTGTTGACCTGCTTGGCGGCCAAGATCGCAGCCTACACCTGCGGACAGTGTCTCAATAATCAGCTTGGGAGGCCGCTGCGCCACTTGGCCGACCTTCTCGTCTGAACAGTTGCACATCATCCGTCCTAAGGTAGCCCGCTCCTCAAGGTCGCGGGGCAGTAGGAGCCGGGCAATATTCGGACCACTCAAGGCCAGGAGAGCATTGCCCCGGCCGAGTGGCGTGTGCGACACTGTGGAAGCTCGGTGGGGCAGTTCGCCGGCGAGGCAGCGTCCGAGAAGAAAGGTTGCGCGTGGCGGGGGCGGGAGACAACGAGCAGGCACGGCTTTTCTGCGAGAATTAGCGGGGCTCGGGTAGGGTAAGGGGACGCTTTCTGCACGTCCTGCGGAGAGCGCTTGGCGCGGGAAGCCCCCGCTTCTCGCGCCGCCCGAGGGTCTCCCGCACGGATGTTGGGCTTCGGCGCGAACCAAGCGTTTGCGCGTCTGTGGCCCCCCAACCCCGGCAGGAGATCCTGGCCGGGGTCTCGGTGGCCGCGATTGCGGCCGTGCTCCTTGTGGGCTCGGTTTACGCGCTCCTGGCGCTCGGTGGTGCATTCGGGGGAACCTTCGTTCCCCAAACCCTCGGGCTAGCGGTCTTCTCCTTGATCCACGGCGGCGCTGCCTCGGTCAGCGTTCCGCCGGTTCCGTCGCTCCTGGGCATCGCGGGGTCTATGCGGATCGGTCTTCCGGTGACCTCTTTCACGCTGCTCCCGTTCTTGGCGCTGCTGCTGGTATCCTGGACCGTCGCGCGCCGAACCCAGACCACGGTCCTCTTCGCGGCCGTGGCGGCCGTGGCCTACGCCATCGTCGTCGGCGTGCTCGCCATCTTTGGTGCCTCCAGCCAAGACGCCGGCGGGGGCGTCGCGGTCCGGTTCGCGGCCGACCCGCTCTCCGGCGCCTGGCGGGCCCTCCTCTGGGCGGGGCTCGCGGCGCTGCTCGGCGCGGCGGCCGCCCGTGGTCCCGTTTTGCCCCCCCGAGCACGCCAGGTGGTCCGGGGCGCCTCGGCCGAAGGCCCAGCCCCACTGGGCGCACCGCGAACGCGCCGACCGCCGGCGCTCGCCCTCGGAGGTCTTGGGCTTCCTCTGGGGGGTCAGGCACCGAGAGGAGGAGCTGAGGCGCGCCTTCTTCACGAGCAGGTTGTTCGCGCGCACCCTGGACTCCCTCGGCTACGCGCGTTTTCGGCACTGGCGCCTCTACGGCGAGGAGGAGGCCCTGGCGGGCAGGGAGGCGGCGCTGTGGCTCGCGGCCGAGAGCGTCACCCTGGAGCACGCGGGCGAGCCGCTCTCGCGCTACGAGGTGAGGGTCGAGGCGCACACCGGGGAGCTGCGGTCGGTCGAGCGGCCCCGAGGCTGTTCGGAACCTCGGCGGCCGTCCCGCAGCCGAGGCTCTTCGGGCTGAACGCCCTCGGCGAGACCGGTTGGCTTAAGGCGCTCAGGCTGGAAGGGTACGCCCCCAGGCAGGCCGCCTCGGCGCCCGCACGCCCTCCAACAGACGCTCTTCTCATACGACGCGCAGGCGCTCTAGCGGCGCCCGCCCAGGCGCAAGAAGTCCGCGTAGCGGTACCCTTCCGGGCTTGGTGTACGGCAAAGCCGTAAGCGGCAGCAATCCGCGGCGTCTCCCGGTGCGAAGAGCGAACCGAAGGGGACTGGTTCGCCGGGGCACCACGGCCCCTCGCGGCTACAGGTTCTTGAAGTACCTGGCTATCGGCAGGTGGACGTAGCCGGACTTCTCGTACGTGCGGCGCGCCGCGGCGTGCCCGGGATCTCCCCCCGTCTCGACCATCGCTACCGTCATCCCGGCGTCTTTGAGCCTGTCGAGCGCGAACCCGGTCAGGGCGGTCCCGATGCCGCCGCCCTGGTAGTCGGGGTCGACGGCCAGCATGGAGATCTCACCCATGCTCCTCTCAGGATGATGAAGCTCGACCGCCACGAAGCCGACGACGCTCGCACCTACCTCGGCGACCCACACCCGCCCCTTTTTCGCAGCGCAGACGTCCTCTACCGCCTGCCGCTGATCTTCTCGCCAGTCCGGATGCTGTCGCCTGAAAATCTCGCAACCCAACACCCGCTCGAGAGACGCAAAGGCCGGCGCCCACGCCCGCAGCGAGAGGTCGACCACCGCCTCGGCGTCTCGATCGTCGAATGGCCGAATCCGTGGCCGCATGGACTACGCACCTCCCGACACCAACGAAAACCGAACCCGTCCGCACGACACGCGCGCGCTACGATTCTACGCGCGGAAGGTTCTACGCGCAGGAGATCGCGTCGGGGAGGACGGCCATCGCGCGGCCCGGGCTCGACGTACGGGATTCCCGTGGTGGCCCCGTGGCCCTCGGTTTGGCCGACAGCGCGGGTCCCGCCATGCGTCGCGCACTTCGTGGCTAGGTTTGGACTGCGCGCGGGTCTTCGAGGCGCCCCTCAAACCGGAGCAATACGCTTCGGCGCCGACTACGGTTAGCCCGCCCGTCGCTACGGTGCCCCCGCCGCCCAGCGAAGCTGTCGACGAACCCGGAGCACCGTGGGATGATGAGTACGGTTGCGCGCCGCAGCAAGCATACGTGCCACAGGCCGACGGTTGCGTCGCGATAGAGGGAATGCCGCCGGGACACGACCCCGTCGTGGTCGATCCCGACACCGGCGAGGACCTCGGACGCCTGAGTGACTTCGTGGGGCAGTAGTACACGTCGATCGCAGCGAATGCCGGGCCGGGGACCTTATCGGGGCTCCGACCCTAGTGTTTGACAATAATAGTGCGGTGCGCTAATATAGATCTGGCGTGATAAAGGGCTTCGCTGATAAGGAGACGGAGAAGCTGTTTCGGGGGCGCAAATCCAAGGCGGTCCCGCCGCAGGTGAGGGGGAGGGCCCTGTCGAAACTCCTGGTGTTGAACGCCGCCGCCGACGTGGAGGATCTGCGGGCCGCGCCGGGCAATCGGTTGGAGAAGCTGCGGGGGGATCGGGAGGGCCAGTGGTCCGTCCACATAAATCAGCAGTACCGCATCTGCTTCTCGTTCGAGGGCGGCGATGCTTACGACGTGGAGATAACCGACTACCACTAGAGAGGAGGCGAACGACGTGACCGAGGGGAGGGCTTACCCGCCCATGCACCCCGGCCGGGTCTTGGAGCTCGAGTTCCTGGAGCCGCTGGGGATGACGCCGTACAAGCTGGCGAAGGAGATAGGTGTGGACCCGCCTCGGGCCTACGAGATCGTGCGCGGCAGGAGGGCCATAAGCGCCGATACCGCCTTGAGGCTCGGGCGGTACTTCGGCATCTCCGCCGAGTTCTGGCTCAACCTCCAGGGCCATTACGACCTCGAGGTCGAGGAGGAGCGGAGCGGGGAGCGCATCGAGAGGGAAGTCCAACCGCTCGCGCGCTGAGTAGAGAAGAGTCTGGGCAATCTGGCGGAGGAGATCAACGCCGAGCATCGCGGGCGTGCGAGGCGTCGGTGAGCGCTGCTCTGAAACATGCCCTCCGTGCCGGCGAGCTTCTCTCGGAGGCCAAGGGACAGCTACCCCACGGCGCGTTCGGGCCGTGGCTTGCGGAGAATTTCGCCGGGTCGGACAGGACCGCGCGGGCGTATATGCGTGTCTATTCCCACCGCGAGGAGCTGGAGGCTCAAAGCGGCAGAGCTCTGCCGCTTTGAGCCTCGACGGGGCGCTGAAGGCCCTGAGCCCCCCGAAGGAGGGTGCTCCGCAGGCTGAGGAGGCGCGCGGCGAGCCCGCCACTTTTGAAGATGGTGTGGAAGCCACGACCACGTTTGTGGAGATCCGCGAGAGCGGGGCCTGGCGGGAGTCCGGGCACGCCACGTTCGAGGAGTATCTTCGGGCACGCTGGGGGCATCGGGGGGTGACGTGCGAGGTAATCCGGGCGGGGGAAGACGTGTCGAAGGACCCGCCTCGGTCTCTGCGAGGCACCCCGATGGGCGCGACAATCGAGATCTGCGAACGTTTGAAGCGCTCGAGGCCCTGCCCGCCCAGGACCCCGGCCTGCCCGTTGTTGAGTGGGCTTTGCTGGAGATCGAGGAGAAGGAGCTTTACAAGCTGGCAGGATATAAGACGTTCTCCCTCCCGGGCCGGGATCCTAGCTTCGCTGGGCTCCAGCCCTCCCCGTTTGAAGTTGCGCGTCGGCGCGTAAGTTGTCTGGGCAGCTGGCGATTCCCCCATGGGGGAACGGGGCGGCGGTTTCACAATTGTGGAACGCTCAACGAGCGCATCGCCCGCGGGTGGGGGGCCGACTCTGCCGCCCCGGTAAGTGGTTCGCCGGCGAACAGGTGCGCAAGATGCGCAGAAACCTCGCCAACGACCACGCAATGTATGGGCGGAGCCAGGGTCGGCAGAGCGGACGAGCGGCGCTACGCCGCCCCCCTGCGGGCGAGGAAGGTGGCCCGAGACGAGGACACTGCCGGGGCGGGCGACGAGGGTTCGGGGTAGCGGTGCTTCCGCTCCTCCCGGATGGCGGGTATAGTCGAGTCGTGGGCAGGCCACGGCGAAGGAGGAGGAAAAGACATGAACAGGTACAGCACGTCCGTCTGGTTCATCGTCGCCCTGATGGCACTCACCATGTCGGCGTGCGGTTTCAGCACGGCCAACATCGGCGATGCGCAGATGGCGCGCGATCCGGAGGGCAACAACCCAACCACGGTGTTTTCCTCCGAAGACACCTTCT
>JADDPV010000017.1 GCA_016781705.1 Rubrobacter sp. | reverse complement strand
GATGGCGGTGTTACTGCGCCGCCTCCCGCCTAATGATGTTTCACCGGAGTACGTGGGCAGGTTGCTCGTAACCCTCCGGCAACCCGGCGGGGATCACCATCTGCCCACCGAAGCAACCATTTCGAAGAGTAGACAGCCACTGCCAGAACCTTTGAGCGAGCGCGAGCTGGAGGTGCTGCGGCTCGTCGCCTCCGGCAGATCCAATCGGGAGATCGCGAGGGAGTTGTACATCTCTTTGGGCACCGTCAAGACCCACCTCAACAACACATATCGCAAGCTCGGCGCACGCAGCCGTACCCGAGCGGTGGCGCGCGCGAGGGATCTCAACCTGGTTTGAGTAGGAAGCCGGAATGTCATCTCGACCGGTTTCGCCTGAAATCTGAAAACGTATCCTTCTGTCCACTGAACATACCCCACAATCTAACCTTTGGCCGATGCGCTCTACCCCCCTTGACCGGTAAGTTGAATACAGATAGCGATTGTCTAAGGGGTTCACAAGAAGGGAGCGTAACCATGAACGCGAAGCCAGGAGTGCAGCAGGTACGTGCCAGGTTGAGGATCTGGCTACTGATCGCGGCCAGCTGCACGACAATCTTCGGGATCATGCACCACGTGGACCACGTGGTACGCGGTAATCACTCTGGGTGGCCGTTCCAGCAGGTGGTAACGCCGTTCACGTTCAGTCTGCTGATCTACGCTCTGCTGCTACCGGGCCTTTACCTGACGGCGAAGGGAGGCCTGATGGCTAGGTACTGGCTATTCACCGCGGTCGTGGGCCTGAGCTTGGTCGTCTGGGTTCACTTTATACCCACAGGAGATTACGAGGCGCCGATAGAAGACATCTACGCCGTCTACGGCAGTCCGCTGGTGGGCCTGTTCGCGCTCGTCGTGTTGGTAGGATTGGTGGTCAGCTTGGCGATGCTTGCGATCGCGGCTATCCAGACGCTCCGCTTCACGAACCGCTCGTAGGTTGAAGCCCGGTGAGAGAGCCACCATGAGCCCGGAGACGATCCTCCGGCTAATGGGGTGCTACAACGAGCGAGAGCGCGCGGTGAACCCTCCGAAGCTAACGGCGTGCCAAGAGCACCAACCATGACGTTGCGCCAGCGGCGCGAGAAACCACCGGCCCTTGGTTCTGAGCAGCGCGGCGTGCCCACTGAACGGCAGGCTGCAAGGAAGAGAAGATGAGAATATTGATCGTCGGAGCCACGGGCGGTCTCGGGAAAGAGTTGGTCAGCCGAGCGCTCGGGCAGGGCCACGAGGTGACGGTCCTCGTGCGGGATCCCGCGAAGCTCGAGGGACAAGGCGGGCGCCTTCGGGTTGCGCGGGGGGACGTCCTGGATCCCACCTCGGTGGAATCGGCGGTGCTCGGGCAGGACGCGGTAGTGAGCGCCCTCGGAACCCCGAGCCCGAGGAAACCCTCCACCCTGCTTATGGAAGGCACCAGAAACCTCGTGGGGGCGATGGAGCGGCACGGCGTGAGGCGTCTGGTGTGCGTCACCATTCTCGGCACCGGAGACAGCGGGCGACGGCACGGCAGCCTGTTCTACAGGCTCTTCGTGCTCGGGTTCTTCGTGAGGCCGATGCTCGAGGACAAAGAGCGCCAGGAGGAGGTGATCCGGAGGAGCCGCCTGGACTGGACCATCGTGCGCCCGCCGCGCTACACAAACGAACCCCAAAGCGGCGCTCACCGGGTAATCGGGGACGGCGGGGGCGAGGTCGGGAAGATAAGCAGGGCGGACCTCGCGGACTTCATGCTGGATCAGCTCGACGACCGTACTTACGTCCGCAGGGCGGTAGTGGTCGGCTACTGAGCGCGACCGCCGGGGAACGAATCGAGAAAAGGAGAGAGGAGAAGATGATTTCGAAGGCGGCACGTATTAGCAACCTATTCCTGGCTGGGTTGCTCACGGGCAACGAGTTCGGCGGCTTCGTCGGGTTCCACCCGGCGCTGTACCGGCTGCCCACGCAGGCCCACGTGAGCGCCGAGCAAGAGATAACGGCACGCTTCGGCAAGATCATGCCTCCGTTTATGGTAGCAACCCTCGTCTCTTTCGTGCCGGCGCTGTCGCTGACGCGGGATCGCCACTCCCTTCGCTTCACCCTGGCGGGGATGCTCTGCTACGCAGCCATGCTCGCCGTGACCTTCGCGGGTAACATGCCCGCGAACCGGCGCACGCTCGACTTAGATCCTAATAGCGTATCGAGGGATGAGTTCCTCTCGCTGAGGCGGCGCTGGGATGGATTCCACGCCGTGCGCAACCTACTGAACGCGGCGGGCCTCGTCTTCGCCATATTGGGTGCTTTGTCGGACGCCGACCGGGGGGCATGAGGTGGCGTCTTCACACCCGCCCATAGACGGCGGCACCGTCCTGATCACGGGCGCGTCCTCCGGCATCGGGTTGGAACTGGCCCGCGAACTGGCACCCAGGGCTCAGGCGCTCGTCGCGGTCGCACGCCGGGCGGAGCGGCTGGAGGGACTCAAAGGTGAGCTTTCGGCCAGGCACCCCGGTCTCGTCGTGCGGACGGAGCCCTGCGACCTCACCGACCCGGACGCGGTCGATGCGCTATCGGAGCGCCTCCTGGAAGATTTCGGGGGGGTGGATGTCCTGGTGAACAACGCGGGCGCCAGGCTCCAGGGCCTCTACGAAAAGAGCGACTGGAATAGGGTCTACGGCTTGATCCGGTTGAACGTCGTCGCCCTCACCCTGCTCACCCGGCGGCTCACGCCCGCGATGGTCACACGCCGGAGGGGCGGCGTCCTCAACGTGAACTCGGGGGCCGGAGCCGCCATCATGCCCGGCATGGCCGCCTACGTCGGCACCAAGCACTTCGTCACCGGCTTCACCGAGACGCTGCGCGCTGAGCTCGATGGCACAGGCGTCGTCGTGTCCCAGGCCCTGCCCGGTCCCGTCGAGACCGGCTTCGATGAGGCGACCACCATCGGTACGCCGGGCGTGATGGACAGGATCTTCAGGATCTCGGCAGCTCGGTGCGCGAGGGAGGTGATCCAGGGTTTCGAACGTGGACGGCCCATGATCTTCCCTGGCTCGGCCTACAGGGCCGCAATGACGTTACAGGGGGACCTGCCCCGCGCCCTTCAGCGTCGGGCCGCGGGTTCCCAGGGGCGGGGGTTGCGGAAAACGTCCGCGTAGTCGGAAGGAAGGGAGAAATACTATGGGTGCATTCGCCAAGGTCATGAATAAGGTCCCGGCGGCGATCCTGCTTTCGCCGCTGCACCCCATGATGAGCAACAAATACCTCCTCCTCTCGTTTAAGGGGCACAAGAGCGGGAGAAGGTACACCACCCCTGTGGCCTACCTCAGTGACGGCGACGCCTTCCTCATGACCACCGACAGCCCCTGGTGGAAGAACCTGCGCGGGGAGGACGGAGCCGGGGTCCCCGTAACGCTACGCATCAAGGGCCAGGAGTACGAGGGGACCGGTGAAGCCGTAACCGACGAAACGGAGGTTGCCCGCGTACTCGGCAGGTTCCTCGAGGCGCAGCCTGGCTACGGCAAGTTTGTCGGCGTGAAGCGCGGCGCAGGAGGCCGGGTGGACCCCTCAGAGCTGGAAGAAGCGGCGCGCGGGAGGGTAGTGGTGCGGGTATGGCCGACACGAGCAATAGGTGGTACCGGTGCGGGTTAGCGGTCGAGAGGGGGCCAGAGACCCTTACGCAAACTCTCTGGACTTCGGACTCCGGGCGGAAAACTCGTTGGGCGAGAGCATACGCCGGGTGCAGGGTGCGCCCGCGGGCTCCAACCCAACGTTGACCCTCGTTGCCTGTTTCGAGGCGATACCTCTCGGTTCGCTGCAGTGGCTCCTGATTAGCATGGGCGACGCTCACACGATCTGCGAGAACCTAGCCGCTAGAGGGATACCACGATTTCCTTGGGATAGGTCAATCCGGCGGCATCCAGTCGGTTTTCGCGGCCCCTACGGCAACGGCCTGGTACTGGGTGGACCGTGAGGGGTGGTCGAGACCTCTGGCCAATCGAGCAGAAACTTTCGTGCACCCGAGAGAAGGAGAGTGTGCTGGTCATGACCGCGAACCCGAAAGCGCCTACCGGGTTCTTGCCGGGCAGTTTTCGGGGCGGTGGTGCTCGGGGTCTTCTTCGCGGGTCTCGGTATTTGAGAGGCGGCGGCTCCAGGTTCCACGAGTTGCTCGGATGGCTCATACTCATGAACTGGGGCCGCGACCGTCTGGAGTAGCCGCGAAATCCTCCGATTCCCATCGAGTGTAGCGATTTACTGCACCCGTTGCATTTGAGGGCGGTGTCAGGAGGTGAGGACACGAGGTCTGTAGCCACATCCCCACCCGCGTGGTTTGACCCGGGCCGTCGTAGACGTGGTCGGGGCTTAGCCGGGAGGGCTTCTTCCTCGCCGTGGTAGGAGGTACCTTACCTCGCGACCGCCACCACCCCAGAGAGAGCGCCAGGAACGGGGCCCCACCACCGCTACCGTCAACGCCCTTCCCACCTCTCTCCTCCTTGCGCAGGCCGGACGTAACGGGGCGGGGTTGGCGTACCAAGCCAACCCCGCCTCGTTGCGTTCGCTTGCTTACTACTACTTGAGGAGGACCTTGCGG
This sequence comes from Rubrobacter sp., assembly GCA_016781705.1. GTDB lineage: Bacteria > Actinomycetota > Rubrobacteria > Rubrobacterales > Rubrobacteraceae > Rubrobacter_F. Next base: position 1,177 of record JADDPV010000017.1, on the reverse strand, counting down.
ACGATCAGGCCGGCTCCGAGGAGCAGGGCACCCGCGACCGCTATGAGCAGGGGGAGGCCGCCCGTCTCAGGAAGGCTCCTTATCTTGTCGACGATGCCGCCCGAAGGCTGGCCGCCGCCGGAGCCGCTGGCGGCGCTGCTCTCGGAACCGCTGCCTCCTCCGGACCCGCCGCCGTTCGAGCCGCCGTTGCCGCCATTACCGCCGGGGTTGCCGGGGTCGGTACCGCCGGGGTCGGTGCCGCCGGGGTTGTTGCCGCCGGGGTTACCGGGGTCGGTGCCACCGGGGCCGTCCCCGAAGGAGACGCTCGCCTCGAAGGTCTTGTCCCCGTCAATCTTGACCAGCCCGAAGTCCTTTATCACGACGCTGTCGCCCTGCAGGATCTGGATCCGCAAAGACACCGGCTCGGTGCCGGCCGGCACGGGCCTGGGTCCCGGCCCGAACCTGTTTATGGTCGTCGAGCCGGTGTACAGGCCGTCGCCGTCGGGGTCGGCCAGCGGCACGCGCGTGTCGAAGCTGCCCTCCACGGGGACGTTGCCGTAGAACGCTGTGCCGGCGGGGGGCGTGCCCTCGACCGCCAGCTCGAACGTGAGCGTGGCGAGCTCTTCCTCCTCGCCCCCGCCCGGGTCGTCGGCCGGCGCTATGGTGGTGACGTTCAGGAGGGGGGGCCTGTTCGGGTCGCCGGAGCCGGGGACCGGAGCACCGGTGACGGTTACCCTCTGACCCACGAAGGGCTCCAGCTCCACGAAGCCGCTGGTGAGCTCGTAGGCCGCGCCGGTCGCCTCGTCGGTTATGGCGTAGACAGGCGAGGGGTCCGGGCTGTGCGGCGCGGCCCTTGCGAGCACGCCGGTGGCTGTAAGCGGACCTTGCTGGGCGTACTGCGTTGAATCCGCGTATTGCTGGGCTTTGGCGGAGCTCGAGAGCAACGTCGCGAGCAACGTCGCCAGCACCAGCGCCAGCAGTAGGGCCGGCGTCGTTTTCTTACTTGCTGTCGATCTCATTCTCTTTCCTCCTTTGGAAACTTCTTGCTACAACTCGATACTATCGGGTGGAGGGGCTGCCCGGTATGGGAAAAAGATCCCACCTCCGCCTGGGCGCTTGTCCCGGCCGCTCGTGTCCGCCGGGTCCCCGCGGTGGACCGGTTCCTTTCTCGACCTTGGTTGGGCTCCTGTTTTTTGTT
>JADDPV010000026.1 GCA_016781705.1 Rubrobacter sp. | reverse complement strand
TCCGCCCAGGCACCTCGGCTCGCGGTTTTGAAATGCGCTCTAAGCTGCTCGTCGGTAAACTTCAAAGACGCCATGATGCCCCTTGCGCTCGCTCCACCATCCAGCGTGAGGCTATCAGATGGTCTCTCAGATAGGCTAGACGCCTTGAGCCTTGGTCGCCACATCCGGGGCCAGGACGTAGAAGGGGCCACCACCCGCCGTGTTCGCGGCCTCGTGGCGCAGCCTGCGTAGTCTCTTTGGGCCGTGGTGGAACAGGTACGCGACGGTCGCGCAGACCAAGGAATCCAGCGCGCCATCGTGTTCCACCGCCCCGTCGCAGGATATGCCGAAGCAGCCCGACCAGTGGTACCACAACTTCTTGGTGTGCTCGATCCTCACCTCGGTCTGTTCCTTGGTGTCGCTCCTTTTCCTTTTGTAATGGCGAATGGCCTCGTGGATCTCCTCCTCGACGTGCCCGAGCCCGAATAGGAGCGAGGCCCTTGGGTGGGTTTCGAGTAGGGTGCCTACGGTGGGCGAGAGGTGATCGGCGAGCAGACGGCCGCGCACGGGCACGGCCATGAGCGAGTTGAACGACATCACCCACTCCCGGCAGTCCTTCGGGAGGGCTGCCCTGAGTTGTTCGTCGGAACTGCGTAGACCGCCCTCGTCGGATAGGGCTATCGCTAGCTGGGCGTCGATAGTCGCCGCGACCACGTCGTGCTCCTCGCAGTACCCTACGATACCCTGGAGAGAGGCCAGGCGTGGTCCGTGCACCACGGCCAAGCCGTCCTCGCCGGGTGACAGCGCTACCATCCAAGTGTTCTTGGCGCCTGCAACATCCACGCCAAGGTAGACCGGGTTCACCGCGTCCCCGCGTCCCCCGGCTGCTCGTCTTGCTCCTCGTGCGCCTCCTCGGCCCTACCCTCAAGTCGCTGGCCGTTCCTGGTTATTACGATGTCACCTGGCAGCCACGTAAACTTGCGCCACTGCCACCACCGCCTGCGCTCTTCCTCCGAAAGCCCCGGTGGCGGGCCGTGCCGGTCCCGTCCCATCGTCCTCCTCCCCGCCCTGTCGGGTCTCCTGCCGATGTTGGACGTAGCTTACTCGAACCCGTTGTTAATCACATCAATAGTGTGTAGAGGACGATAGAGCACCTCCCTAACTTCGGTCCTTATGGCCGGGGAGGAGTTATCTAAGAGGTTTGGCGAGCTTGTGCGGCGGCTGCGCTCGAAGAAGGGTCTGTCTCAGGAACGACTGGCAGAGCTGAGTGGCCTACACCGCAACTACATCGGCGCGGTCGAGAGGGCAGAAAGGACCCCCTCCATAGTCTCCGCAGATAGGCTGGCGAGGGCGCTGGGGACCAGCCTGGCGGAGCTGTTTGGGGAGCTGGAGCGGGAGCCGGATCATTGAACGGCGGTCGAAGGATAGCGTGATCTTTGGCCGCGAGTTCCGTCACCTGACCCCTGCATCGCGACCGCCCGGAGACCCTATCGCAATCCCCCGGCTGCCTCTGCGACGAGGTCCCACAAGAACCCGTAGGAGGCGACGAGCAGAACGGCGACGCTCACGGCACTCCCAAGGAGCGCGAACAGCCTCCTGCGCCGCCGTTGCAGTATCCCCACCACGCCGAGCACCAGCGCCACCACGGTAAGGAGTAGGCTCCCTAGTATCACGAGGGCGAAGACCGTGGACAACCCCGACGCATCCAGACTTTCGCCCCTCGCAGCCTCCCAACGGTCCGCAAACGACAGCACAGCGAGGGCGCAAGAGAACACGCCACCGCCGAAGAGGGACAACCAAAACGACCACCTTCCAGCTCTGGACTGCTCGGTTCTCGCCGCACCGGTCATGCGATCAGGATAGCAAAGGTCGGAGACCCCCACCCCGTAGGCCGCGACCCAGGAGGCACACGACCGGGTAGCTCCTAGCGGTCCACGCTGCTCCCGTAGAAGCTCTCCGGCCCCTCTGCGAGGGCGTCCATCGCCTCCTCGACCTGCCGCTCGTGCGCCTCGTGCAGGACCGTGGCGATGATCTTCTCCATCCTCACCCACATTTCCCAGCTGACCCGCTTCTGCTCTGCGGTTGCTCGGCTCCTCCAGACGCAGGGGTCGTAGTCGCGGTGCCAGCCGGTCATGTCCCACAGCGCGTACCTCACGCCCTCGATCCCCTCGGTGGGCAGGACCTCCACGAGGCCGGGCACGCACGTCCGCTCAATCTCTTCGAGGGTCCTCAGATGGGGCTTGGCGTCGCTCATGGTGGCTATTCTAGAGCTCTGACGCAAGCTATCCGAGGTTGACTTGTAGGTCCTTGCCGTATTCGATCCGTGCCACCTCGCAGGCCATCTTGATGCGCCTCTCTATGCCCGACCTACTCGCGTGCGCGTCCACCAACCATCCCGAGCGGAGTTGTAGGGCGTTGCTCGCTAGGTGCGGGCTCCCCGGGTACAGTTCCTCCCTCGTGCGGGCTATGTACCTGCGCTTCCTGCCGTGCTTCGGGAGCGCTGCGAAGCGCTCAGGGAGCCCGGGGTCGCGCTTCGCGAGCTCCTCGAACACCCCGACCATGACCTCGCGAGCGCTCCTCGCTTGATGCCAACTCCCGCCGAACATATACCCGACGGAGTGGGGTGGGTCGGTACTGGCGGAGGCTGGCCGCGCGGGCCGCCCCGCTCTCCTTGGCGCAGTTCCGATAGATGCCTCGGTCCCAGAAGAAGCTTGCCGGCGGAGGAAGGCGGCGACCGAGTCTGGGTCGGGTTTGACGCCACAGAGGTCCTCGACCTTGTCCGACAGCAGCTCTATGAGCAACTCGTCCTCCGCCTCGACCAGCCTGGTCCATGCTTCGGGCAGGGTCCTCTGGGCAGTCCGCTTTCTCGCGGCGTCGCGGTAGTCCCTCCGGGCGGCCTCGATCGCGCGCCCGGACCGGACCTCCCCGTACCCCAGGTACCGCTCGAGGCCGGCCCGGGCCTCCTCAGGGTCGCGCTCGAGGAGGTCGAGCTTGTAGACCCGGCGCTCGCCGTAATCGCCCTGCTCGGTGGGAAGGAAGAAGTGCCACTCCTGCCCGTCGGTGAGGACGGCCATCGGCACGCCTTTGTGGAAGGCATACTCGAAGAGCTGGCGGTCCGCCCCCTTGCTCTGCCCTATCTGCTTGACCTCGACCATGACGATCGGCTCGCGCGGCGGGTGGCAAAGCGCGTAATCGACCCGACGGCCGCTTAGGGAGTACTCGGGGGCGACGACCTCGGTGTCGTAGACGGGCCAGCCGAGGGCGTGTAGCAGGCGCTGGACTATGCCTTGCGAGACTGTTGCCTCGTTGACGAAACGGCCGGCCTTGATGCCGGCGCGGATGTCCAGCAGGTCTTCCTTCATGTGCCCCTTCGCGTGTGCGTCCTGCGGCTGCTTATCTTCCCCGCACCCGACAGCATTTTACATATGACTGGCGTCCCCTATGCTGTGCGCTCCTGTTGGGCGGCTCCTACCGTTCGAGAGCGTCGGTCACCAAGGCTGGAGTTTTCATTTTCCCATACGCTCCCGTCCATTTTATCCACGGGAAAGCTCGTCTACTATGTCTGAGAAATACCAAATCGGCAGTGTTGCACGACGAGGGAGGGTGACTTCGTGCCTGGACCAGTCTTTGGCCATATTTCTGGATATCCTGTGGGTAGCTGGTTCGAGGATCGTGCGGAGCTGGCAGATGCCGGGGTGTACAGGCACCGCCAGGCCGGCATCTCTGGGAGCGCGAACGAAGGCGCCGACTCCATCGTCTTGTCCGGCGGCTACGAGGACGATGAGGACCACGGGGACGTCATCGTCTACACCGGGTACGGCGGCAGGGACCCCGCCACGGGCAAGTAGGTCTCGGACCAACCCTTCGCCGCCTGGAACCTGGCGCTTGCCCGCAGCGGACTTATGGGCTTGCCAGTCCGGGTCATCCGAGGTTCCCGCCACGACTCGCCCTATTCGCCCGGTACTGGGTACAGCTATGACGGCCTGTATTCGGTGGAGGACTACTGGCACGAGCCCGGGAGGTCGGGGTTCCGCGTCTGGCGGTACAGGCTCACCAAGCTACCGGACCAGCCGAACGAGGAACGACCGGGAGAAGAGAGTCCGGGTACGCCTCCTGGGGCGCCGCGGCGGACGACCAGGGTGCTCCGCATCGTGAGGGACACCGGGCAGGCGTGTCGTCTCAAGAAGCTCTACGACTACAAGTGCCAGATGTGCGGGACGCGCCTAGAAGGTCTAGCTGGGCCTTACGCCGAGGCCGCGTACATAAGGCCGCTAGGCGCACCGCACCACGGGCCGAACACACCGGACAACGTACTTTGCCTGTGTCCCAACCACCACGTGCTGTTCGACCACGGCGGCGTAACTATCGGCGAGGACCTATCGCTCGACGGTGCGGAGGGGCGGCTTCACGTCCACCCGCGGCATCGCATCAGCGAGGAGCATCTGCGCTACCGGCGGGATCACTATGGTGCAGGCGATTAGGTGAGACTTTTGAGGTGGGTGTTGCCGATCCTGGCCCATTGTATACGCAGGCCAGAGACGATGGGCACGAATCAAGGATGAACGTTGCTCAGAACCGCTCCACCGACCGCGCGTCAGCTATCGCTAACGTGGTCTTGGCGACCGCCCGTGCTACGGCTTCTGGCCTGCTCGCCGGGGGCAGGGCGAACCGCTCCCCCACGTCGGAATCCAGTGCCCCCCTCAACGCGAACGAGGCCGCATACGCTTCGTAGGTCCGCGCGAGCTGGGGCGTCGCCTCGGCCATTCGCTCGGGGGTCGGCATCCTCGCGCGCTTGACGTGGGCGTTGAAGCGTTCGTCGGAGGGGACGAGGTTCCAGAGCTCGTTGGTCGGGTAGACCGAGACGGGCACGACGTGGTCGATGGCGTACCTGCCAGACCCCAAGTCCTTGCCGGTCCAGGGGCACACGAACCTGCGGCCCTCCCGCATGAGGAGGTCCACGTGGTTGCGCTCCCAGGTCAGCGGCCTGCGGTTGTCCGGGCGGCTCGTGAGCAGGGAGTACGCCAGGCCCCGGTCTGCCCCGGAGGAGGAGAGCCTCTTCGTGAGGAGGCTCCACTCGTGCACGCACAGGGCTTCGATCCAGAGCGAGAGGTCCCGGAACGCCGCCCAAAGCTCCCCGCCGACCAGCACGGAGGCCTCGTCCGGAGACGTGCCGGGCACGCGAACGGCGCCGGGCCAAGCCGCCGCCGGGCGCGTGGGCGGGAACACGGCGTGCTTGGCCCCGCCCGGGCCGGCGTAGCGGATGGGCTGCTCGATCGCCTTGGAGATTGCGGAGACCGCGGCACGGAAGGAGCGCCGCAACTCAGGCGGGTAGCTCCGGGCGATGCGGGCCACCCGAAGCTCGGCCACCAGCAGGAACCCGTCCGACGGCCGGGAGGCCCCGAAGCGGTCCTCCCAGATGGCCTTGAGGTTCGTGAGCGCCGGCCGGAAGGCCACGTCGTTGGCCAGGGTGCCGCCCCGCACAGCCCTGGGTCCTTGGAAGATGGGGTTCCGCCGGTCCGCAAAAGGCCAGTAGTAGGCGACCCAGTACTGTGCTAGCTTACTTACTGGCACGGCGACGTCCGCACCGCCGTCGGCGAGGCCGGGGTAGGAGAGCACCACGTCGTTGACCGAGCGGATCAGCGCGAGCTTGTAGCTATTGACCTTCCTGTCGTGCTTGAGGATCGATCCTACGACCTGTGCCGCGATATCCATGACCGGGCCATTGTATTCTCCTCATCTGGTTGTAGGGATTTGGGACGAATACCGAATCCGGTTGAAGAGTACTTGGACATCACGCCGCCTGGGGCCACCAG
>JADDPV010000158.1 GCA_016781705.1 Rubrobacter sp. | reverse complement strand
GTGCCCTCGTCCACCCTCAACTCTTCAAAGACCGGGGTGATCTTGGGATCCGTGGAGTCGTAAATCGCCTTCTTCAAGCGATTGACGTCCACCTCGGGAGGAACTCCGAGTATGGCCTGATCTCTCCCTACGGCCTTATCGTTAACCCCGAACACGACCGTGCCGCCTTCTCCGTTAGCCATGCAGACCGCCATCTCGATGGTCAAGTTGACGGCGTCCGACATGCTGCGCAGGTTCCATTCTTTGAAATCCAGCCGCTGATCCTCGAGCTCGTCCGCCGGTACGAAGTCCAGCTCGTCTAGCAGTTTGCGTACCTCTGAAGCAGTGTAGAGCACTACTCCAGCACTATCCTCACGCGACCGGGGTCCGCATCCTGGATGCGGTTGTCCAGGAAACGCTCGAAGCGCTTGCGCATCTCGTCGGGGGTTGCCGGAGAGCCACCGTCCAGGAGGGCCGTCCGAAGCTCCTCGCCCCTTATGGTGACCTTTCTCAGACTGGCGAGTGCTTCTCTCACGGCGGAGACGAACTCCTGCGTCAACGGCTCGGGCAGGGTGCGGGAGACGAGGAAGTCTTCTACGAGTTTCCTGTGGTTCTGCGAGATCAGAGGAAGGTTCTCCCGCGTAGATGGGTCCTCCAGATCTGCCAGAAGGGTTTTCACCCACTCGTCTTGAAGCCCGTCGAGCTCCTTCTCGGCTTCGGAGAGGATGGTTTTGGCAGGCGCCTTGGAGTCTTCCAGCGCGGGCTTGAAGTTGCAGTTGGGCTCCTGGCACAGCGGGGAGGATTCGAGGGTTCGCGAGGTGATGCTGTAGCAGGTTCTCAAGTTCGCGAGCCTGGTCTTGAAGTCCTTGAGTTGCTGAACGGGCAGCAGCTCTATGGCGGAGAGCGTCTCCAGGCGCTTCAGGCGTTCGTCGCCGTAGAGCAGCTCGGACTTGCGCCGGTCGTCGCTCAGGCCGAGGCGTGCCCTGGTGTGCAGGGCCATGTAGGTCTGGATATAGTCGCTCTTGAGCGCGCCGAGCTCGCCGAGCAGCTCCCCTCGTGTGGCGGGGCTCGTCAGGCTCTCCAACCTTCCGAGCGCCCGTTCGCGGGCGTCCCGGATCTTGCCGAACAATGGGTGGTCTTCCGGCAGGGCGGTCTGCGCGGTGGAGAGGTAGGCGGCCGGTGGGCCTATCTCGCCCAGCGCGTCGCGGAGAGCTTCGACCCTCTTGAGGTTCTCGAGATCCGCCCGGTAAGACCTGACCTCGTCTTCGCCATTGCGGAAGTTCTTTAGCTTGGCCGGGGTAGCGTACGCTTGCAGCGTCTCCAGGAAACTCTTGAGCCTTTCGAGGCTCGTCCGATGTTCTTCTACCTCGGCTTCCGAGAACAGGTTGCGCCCCCAGAACGAGAGGCCGCTCTCCAGAGTGTTCCTGGCGAGCACCAGCCTCTGCACGAGTTTGGCGGCCTCGGCCTGGAGCCGGGCCACGGATTCGTCCTTGCCGTTGACCGCTTCCTTGGCGAGCCCCGGCGCGAGCCCGACGAGCTCGAAGAGGGCCGTGAGAGCGGGCAGGTCCGCGGTTTTGGGGCGTTCGATGTGCTTGAAGTTGGTCAGGTCTTCAAGGGGGGTGGCGGCGAGGACGTCGAGGTCGTTGACGGTCAGCTTCTTGCCCTGTATGGCGAGGACCAGGTTCCCGGAGTAGACGAGGGACGCGAGCAACACCACCAGCCACTCGGGCTCCAGCCTGTAACGGTCGGGTGCCAGGTACTCGCCGGTGGGGGTTCGGCGGAGGAGCTCGTCCCGGTTCGTCACCTGCCCCTGGCCCTTCTTGCCGAACAGCTCCAGCACGTGGTTCGCGTACCTGGACTGGCGGGGGTCCAGCCTATCGCCGTCCAGCAGCTCCAGGGCGTCGAGCACGGCGGTGGCCTGCCGGGTCGGCTTGCCGCCCGCGATCGCACGCAGCGCTTCTCTGACTGCCCCTTCCAGGTTCGTGCCGGTTATGCGCACCGAGAACCTGGGGTACTCGGGCGCCTGGTCCTCGAAGTACGTGGCCAGGCACGCCGAGGCCACGTTGTCCACCATCTCCCTCACGGTGTCGGCCGTGGCGGCGTGCTTCCCCTTGACCCACTCGAGGATCGGCCGGGTCCTCCCACCATGCGTGACGTCGAAGGCGACGGCCATGTGTTCCCTCAGCCACTTCACCAGTTCCCGGAGGTACCCGTTGGCTTTCGACTCGTAGATAGATCTCGTCTGCCCGGAGGCGGTCGCGGCGAGGTCCAGGGAGGCGGCGTACTTCGCCAGCGGCTCGCCGAAGGAGGCGTCCATTCCCTTGAGGCGGAAGAAGACCTCGTCGGCTTTCTTCTCGTCCTTGAAGCTTGGGGCGCCGTAGGGCTGGAGGAAGTACAGGTAGAAATCTCGGGGAGGCTGGGCGGTGGAGCGTTCGTTGGGCGCGCCGAAGAACAGGTAGCCCGAGCGCGGGGCGTTGCGCTCCCGCCAGGTCAGCTCGTGCGGCCAGATCCTGTACCCGGTCACCACCGTCCGGTCCGCAAGCTCCATGACCCTTTTCAAGGCGTCGAAGTAGTAGCGGTTGAGCGAGTCCTCCTCGAGGGTCTCGACGCGCTTCTCGATCAGGGTGTCCGGGTCCGGCTCGTCGGTCACCCGCAGGTAGAACTGATCGTTCTCGCGGTTGAACCCGACGTAGGTTCCGTCCACGGTGTCGCGCGCTTTCTTGAGGACGACGAGTATCTGGCCGGCCAGGTCCTCCGCGGGGTCTCCGCCCAGCTCCGCCACGGCCGGGTCGTATACGCAGAGCGTATCCCGCAACTCGTAGGCGGTGGCGCCCACCTCCGAGTAGACGTCTCCGACCGTGAGCCGGTGTACGCCGAGGGCGCGGACGAGCCGCAGCGCGAGGGGCTTGAAGGCCGGATTCGGGAACGCGATCTCCACGCGCTCCTCCAGCTTCGTGCCCACGTCTATGACCTCCCTGACAGAAGGTATGGCGCGGAACGCGGGGTTCTCCCGGAGCATGTCCCAGTAAGAGTCGTAGCTGATGAGGCTGGGGGCGTCCGAGGGGACGTCGTCGTCCAGGACGCGGCGCATGGCCTGCGAGAGGCTCTTGAGGACTTCCCGCTTCTCCACCACGGAGATTCGCTCGAAGGTGTCGATGTAGTCCGGGTGGATCGGGAAGAGACGGACGAACTCATCCATCCGCTCGTTCATGTTTCCGTAAGAGCTCGCAAATGGCGTCAGATGTTCGCGGACCCGGGCCTCCTGTTCGGCGGTCTTCTTGAGCAGGCGCTGGCCTACCACGAACTTCACGTCCCTGCGGGCTATGAGGAACTGCTCGAAGCGGTCTTTCACCCGGAGAAGGGTATCCGCCGCGAACTGGAACCTCGGGCTGTCGAAGATGGCCTCCTGCACCCCGGCCACAAAGCGAAAGCGCGAGCCCTTGCAGATCTCGCCGATCTCCCGCAGGAAGTTGAGGTCCAGGATCAGCTCCTGATCCCTGCGGGTCCGCAGGTAATCGAGCAACTCATCTACCACCAGGAGGAGCCCGTGGTCCGGGAAATCCTCCTCGAACGCGGCCATCATGTCGTCGAAGGCGATCTTGTGGTTGGGGATTTCGTCCCTGGCCGGGAACCTGTAGTCTATGCCCCATCCGAGGAGGGCTTCTTCGAGCTGCGAGCAGACGAACTCCCTGAAGTCCATCGTCACGGCGCCTATCTCGGTGCGGACCACCTTGAACCTGCCCGCCACCCTGGCCGAATCTTCGACGACCTTGGGGTTCGAGATAACATCGGCGAGATCCGCGTGCTCGGCCACCGCGGAGATGAGGGACATGAGGTGGGACTTTCCTGTGCCGTAGTTGCCCACGACGAGGACGCCCTTCTGGTCAGCGGGCTCGTCGAATTGTAGCTGGGAGAAGACGGTCGTCTCGAGCCTCTCGGCCATCTCCTCGGAGATCACGTACGAAGCCACGAGATCTCTGGCCTCGGCGGTGTCGTCCGCGTCGCGGAGCTGCACGACGGTCTCTATCGAATCGAACTGTACTACGTCCCCATACCTCATAGCGTGGTCCTGTCTCTTACGTTACGGTTAGCGCCCACGGTGATTTCTCGCGGTCACCAGCAGCAGATCCGTAGCTGGGTAGCGACGGTGTTCCGGATGGCCGGGGACCGCGTAGGTCAGGCTACCATCGTCCAGCATGCCGCTCCATATGGCCACCACGGTCCGGTTACGCGAAAGGCTCTGGAGAAGACGCAGGGGGTCCTGCGCGAGAGATCTCTCGAAGAGGATCTCCAGATTGTCGAGTACAACCGCTTCTCCCGTAGTTCCTCCGACGATTTCTTGCAGTAAGCGGCCCACCCTGAGAGGCCGCTGCCGGACGGACAGGTCCAGCAACCGCTCGCCAAGCTCCATACTCACGTTCACACGTTTTAGATCCAGATGCTCGGCGACAACGCGGCCTGCACTAGGTGATCCGATCACGAGGATAAGGCGATGGTAAAGCTGTTGGGCATGCTCGACTTTCGATGCTACCCTGTTCAACCACGGCTGGTTGGCCATCCCCTTCCTTTCGTCGTTCCTTGCAGTATAGAGTCACCTAAGATTCGTGCGTCCTTCGCCGCTCGGCCTACAGAGGCATATCCGCGTTACCTTAGAGGCGGGAGGCGAGCCTCCGGCGTACAAACCCAGCCCGGCAAACGGGCCATACGCAGCGGCACCCAGGAAGCGTGAACCAACGGGCGAGGGCCGGCGACCCAGACCGGCACTCTCGAGGAGAAGGCACACCGGACGGCCAACGAAGAGCCCGGCCCGAGGACGCCGCCGGCGGGCGGGAAGACGCACACGGCGGAGGTGCCGCCCACGACCGAGCGGGTGCGAGCTGCGAGGCGGGCGCGGGGCGGCCCAGCGAACGAGGAGACGCGAACCACCACTGCCGAGGGACAACAGGCTGTATGCCGGGTTCGGGACAAGACTGTCACGTCGGCCCGAAGGTCGGTTGGATCAGGGTCGGCCACAAGGGCGGCAAGATGCGGGACATAGACCTGCTCAACGCGGTTCGTCGACCACTATTCGAGTATCTGCATCGGCGGGAGCGGGATCCGTACAGTCCCTACGTCTTCACTTCCCAGCGCGCCCCGCGCCTCACGGAGGCGGGCGTCCACCACTGGCTCAGGACGTTGAAGAAGAAGGCCACCAAAGACGAATGGGAGCTGATCTCGGACGTCACCTTCCACGACCTCAGGCACGATTTCGCCCACCGGGCGAGGGCCTCGGGTTGGACGGTGGAGGAGGTTGCCTATTATCTGGGTCACACCACCAAGAAGGGAAGCCCCGCGATACAGACAACGGTCCGTTACACGCAGGTCTCCCGCGAGGAGGTCAGGGACAAGCTGAAGGCCCTGGGAGGCTGAGGTGCCGACCCGCGAACTCCTCACCCCGTCCCAGCGCCTCAGGCTCGACGCGCTGCCGGTGGACCTCGACGGCAGGCTGATGGCCCGCCACCACACCCTCTCCGAGGCGGACATGCGGCTGATCTCGCGCCGCCGTTCGGAGACCAATCGTCTGGGCTTCGGGGTGCAGCTGTGCCTGCTCAGGTACCCGGGCCGTCCCCTGCTGCCGAAGGAGTGGGCGCCGGAGAAGATCGTGCGCTACGTCGCCTTCCAGCTCGGCGCGGACCCCAGGGCTATGGATTCGTACGCAGGCGGCCCCGAAGGGGACGGCCGGGACACCACCCGCCGAGAGCACCTCGCCGAGATCGTCTCGGCCTGCGGGTTCCGGTACTTCGGGGAAGACGCCCGCCGGGAGCTCTCCGGGTGGCTCTTA